>PMJE01000319.1 GCA_003157315.1 Myxococcales bacterium
GCCATGGCATAGTCGTAGTACTGGGCGGGATCGTCGTTGATGTGGGTCTTGCTGCAGGCGTCGCAAAGATCCGGGGCGCGCTTGCCCGGCGGCACCACCCCCTGATATTGCGCTACGTACTGCCACCAGCGGTCTTGCCAGTCAGCCACCGGCAAGTCGTGCTCGTAGAGATCGTGTTCGAAGTGGGTCATGGTGCCGGCGGCAAAGGGCAGGAACACGATCGACTCAAACGCCGATTGCAGCAGCGCCGCCGCGGCGTCGGGCTCCTGCCCCGGGCGGAGCAGGCCNNTCGTGGTGGGCGGTGCCGAACCACTGTGCGTTGGGCTCCACACTCATGAGCGAGCGTACGTCGGTCTCGCCGTCGATGTGCCAGGCAGTGGCGTGGGCGTTCTTCTTGCGTGACGAATTGGGCGGCACCGGGAAGAGGTCTGACTTCTTCCAGAACACCTCAGGCAGGCGCGGGAATCCGAGCGACACGTAGAAGTCCTCGGCGGTGCGCACGATGAACTCAGACGACTTGCCCTTGAACAGGGGATCCAGGTTGGTGCCCTGGACCAGGCCGGGCCACTCCTGCGCCCAGCGATTCCCCAGCCAATGCGCGGGAATCAGCTTGGGCACGGGCCTTCTGAATCGGTCGGCCAGAGCGTGTTTCGCAAAGCAGTGCAGCCCGTCGAAAAGCGGTTTGCTCGCCTCCAGGGTGGCGTTCATCAGCGCCAGCATCTCGTCGACGGTCATGCCGTAGTCCGCCACCTGCAGGCCAAAGAACGATGAGTAGCCCATGGCGCGCGCGATCTGGTTGCGCAGGGCTTGCAACTCCAGCAGGCCGGGCTTGAGTGGCCGGCCGATCTCCTTAGAGGCCAGCCAGGCTCGCTCGCGATCGGCCAGCACGCGCGACGTGCGCAGGATCTGGTCGATCTCATTGGCCGAGGTGGGGCGGCCGCATTTCCCGCCCGCCAGCGGTTGCAGGCAGAAAGTGTAGCCGTCGAGCACGGCCGACTGCCGGGCNNTCAGACAGCTCGCTCGGCTTGGCCAGGTAGGCCCGAGTCCGTTCGATGACCAGCTTGGATCCGGTAACCGCTGCAGCCGCTTTTTCCGCAGCGGCGCGCGCCGCGGTATGCTCAGGGCTGACCTCGGTAGCGGCGATCCAGGCTGCCTGGTTGGCCACCGTGTTGAGCGGCTGCAACAGGCCAGTTACGGTTTCGAGAAAGGCGCGCGCTTCGCGCTCAAGCGCGGAGAGCTTGCGGTTGGTCTTCTCTGCGGCACGCAGCGCCCCGACGCAAGCCAGGGCTGCCACGACCGCTATCAGGATTGGGCGATGTCGCATGGACGCAGGCTAGCACGGGGTCGACGCTTCCGGACTTCACAAACCTGGGCGGCCGTGCTAACCCACGAACCCATGCAGTCTCGAGCGATGAGTTCGGCCTTTGCTCTGGCGGGCACCCTCGTGCTTTTTGGCGGATGCAGCCAAGGGGAAGGCGATCGTTGCGAGATTTCCTCGGATTGTTCCAGCGGTCTCACCTGCAGCTTTTCCACCGACTCGCCCCATAACGGCATCTGCAGCCCGACATCCAGCCCAGGCTCGGGAGGCAGCACAGGCCAGGACGCTGCCGGTGGCAGCACGGGTTCGGCGGCGGACGCAGGCAGCGACGGTCCGGTTGCGGAAGTGTATGCAAGTGCCGACGGTCCGGGTGCGGCGATGGACACCACCGACGATGCTCCTGCTTTGCTGGCGGACGCAGCCAGCGACGATCTGATGGCGGCAGCGGACGCGGCTGCCAGCGTCGATACCGTGGTCGCGGCCGACGACGCAACGGTGGGCGAGGATACCTCTGCCGACGCGGAAGTCGCGGACAGCTTGTCAGCGACTGACTGAAGCAGGTCCGCCGAGACCATGCCAGGCCGGTCGCGGAATTGGCCGGCAGTGGTAAATACCCGCTGATGTGGCAGACTGCATCCGGGCCCGCGTAGACTGCAGCTAGAGATCGCCGGACAAAGTTCAACCGCAAGCACGGAGGATTCACATGGCAGCGAGTCGAAGAACCATCCGCAGCGTCGCTCTTACCTTGGCACTCGGCCTCGTCGGCGCTGGCTGTGCGATGAGAGAAATGGCCGCGAAGTATGAAGCGGAACAGAAGCTGGTCAGCGGTCACATCAAGACTTTCGATGACCTCGACTACAACGTGTTTTCCGGCGAGAAGTGGTCCGAGCTCCATCGCAGCCACTCGCAAGACGTTGTCGTGCACTGGCCCGACGGGCACACCACCGAGGGAATCGACAAGCATATTGAGGATCTCAAGGCAATGTTCGTGTGGGCGCCCGACACCCGGATCAAGGAGCACCCGGTGAAGATCGGACAGCGCGACTGGACCGCCGTGATTGGCGTCATGGAAGGGACCTTCAGCCAGCCAATGCCGACCGGCAAGGCCAAGCCGATCAAGCCAACCGGCAAGGCGTTCAAGATCCAGATGGCGACCATCGGCCATTGGAAGGGCGGCATGATGGACGAGGAATACCTGTTCTGGGACAACCAGGAGTTCATGAAGCAGATTGGCATCGGCAAGTAGGCGGTTCCTTGTGCGCGCTGACGTTTGAATGCAGGCCTGCATGAAGGCGGCTGGCCGGTATCTTGCGGCGCTTGCGATTGCGCTCCTGCTGGGTTGCGATTCGGGCGAAAATGGGGCTGGCCGCGCAGACGTAGGCGCGGTTGCCGACGCGTCGGTTGCGACCGCTGCGGAAGCGGGCTCGGTGCAGCCCACACCGGATGCCGGCGCGGTTGTCGTCGAGGCAGGCCCACTTCGCAACGTGGTGATGGTGGTGGACGATGGATTCGACCCCAGCGTGGCCGAGCTCGTTGGCAAGGTCGTTGCCAGCCACACCATCGTCTGCGCCCAGTCGAGCGCGGATGGGGGCGCCGAGGCAGGCGCGGATCCCCTGGCCGAGGGCGCGGATCCCGACTTCGCCCACGCCAAGAGCGATCTGATCGCGGCCCTGCACGAGCCCGATCACTCGTGCCAGCTACACGAGGGCATGCAGCCCTACGATAAGTCATGGCTCACCAGCGTCGATGGCTATCGCGATCGCTGGAACGCTGCCCTGCGCTCCGACACGGAGCTCACCCAGGCATTCTCCGCCGCCGAGTACGCAACGATCGTAGGTGCGATTGAAAGTGAGCCACAGGACGCGCGCATTCACGGCACCTCGGTGGCCGGGCTGCTGGCGTATCAGAATCCCGACCTACGCCTGGTGCTGGTGCAGTACCCCCTGCTCTCGACCAGCGAGGTCACAGCGCAGGTCCAATGCATCAGCCAGGCTACCATCGACCAAGCTATGACTCTGCTGGCGGACCCCGAGGTGCGGGTTGCGTACGTGAGCCGGCCGCGCGCGGATCTGGACCGCGGGCTGGACGACGCCATTTCCCAGAACAATGTCGGCTCGCTGAATCTCAGCCTTGGCGTCCTGTCCACCCAGGCGGTCGANNGACGCCATGGTGGCCCAGGGGTGCGCGCGCGTGGATCTTGGGCCGTGGCAGGCGCGGCTGTCGGAGCTGGACCAGGAGCAGAATGCGGCGCAAGCCCATCCCAGCGCTCTCTCGGTCCAGTCTGCCGGGAACGAGGGCGTTGAGATCGACGGCCCGGCCGACTCGGCTGATTGCAAGCAGGGCGATCCCACTCACATGCTGGTGGGCGCCTACGGCGTGGACGGCGTGCTGGCGAGTTTCTCCAATCACGGCCTGTGCGTGGATGTGCTGGCGCCTGGCCAGGCGATCCTGGCTCCGGTGCCCGGCGATTGGCTGCTGCCCCAGGCTGGCACCAGCTTCAGCGCCCCTCTGGTCGCGCGTCTGGTGAGCATGGAGGCACCGCTGCCCTTTGCGCCAAGCCAGACGCGAACCTGGCTGGTTTCCCTGCGCGATAGCGAGAGCAGGATCCCGGCAGGGAGATTCCCGGCGGATGTCGTGTATGACCCCAACAACCCGGTGACTACGGGCGCGAGTCCCTTGACCTTTTCGCCAGCGGTCAGCCCGACCAAGCCGTCAGGCTCGCAACCCATGGACGGCGTGAAGCTGCACCGGCTGCTGTGGATTCTCGATTTCCTCGCCGGCCGGTAGTGTCTGTTCGGGCTTTCAAGATCCCGACAGCACGCGGCGGATGGCTTCGCGGTCGATACCGTCGAGGGAGAAGCCGAGTTCGTAGGCGGGCACCTTGCGGAAGAGGCGAGCGAGGTTCCTGATGGCCATGCCGTCGTAGGGCGCGAACAGGGACTGGAAGGTGTCGGCCTGCTCGGCCGCGCTTCGGATCAGAGCCTGCCGGGCGGTTAGCGGTTGCAGGGAGAACCCTGCCTGTTTGCGCGGGAAGAAGATCGCGCGCAACGGCGCCGAGCCGACACCGTCGGACTCGCGGCCGAAGGGAGTCGCATGAAGCTGCGGCTGGCCGTCGAGATCCGTCACCGCAACCACGTCATCCGAGAGGAGCCGGTCACCCTGCACCAGCCGGGCGGCCGTAGTCTTGCCCGCTTCGCTCGGCCCGATGACCGCCGCGGCCAAACCATCGATGACGAACCCCGAGCCGTGCAGGAGCACGCCCTCACTGGCCGTCAACAGGGTTCCCAGCAGCACAAAGAGGCGGCCGCGTAGGTACTGGCTCACATCGGCGGTGGGGAAGCCGAATGCGAAGGCGTCCATTGTCCAGGTGGAAGGACGCAAGAAATCGGCCAGCGCGGTGTTGAGAATGAGCAACTCACCTGCGCCGCGGGACAGATAGCGCTCGGTTACGATAGGGCAGCTGAGAATGGGAAGGCTATCGAACAGGTGTCCGCGCACCGCTGCCCGGGCGGACGAAGCGGCATCCCGCCCGGGCTTCTCAACCAAGTGGAAACGCACCCACGCATCGGATCGGCCGTCAGCAGCGTAGAAGGGCCGGTAGTGAGGCGCACGCAGAAACGGCTCGTACTCATCCGGGAGCGTCAAAACAACGCGCCGACCACCGGTCGCGAGCACCACACGTGACTCCTCGGCTCTACAGGTCACAGAATCCACGAGGAGCCGAGGCTGGACATCTCTCGGCTAGTTGCCGCCGGTGCCAGTCGAACAGTAGTTCTGTGGTGCGGCCCCTTGCCCGGAGTTGCACCCTGTCGGATACCCAGCGCTGCCACCGGTGTTGCAGTTGCCCTCGCGTGGATCCGCAGGGAGCGATCCGTTGTGGCAATATCCCTGAGGCGAGGCACCGCCGCCAGGCAGCCAGCCGGCACGAGCAGTTGGCAAGGACAGGTCGGTGAGGGTTGGTTTTTCGTATGGTCGTTTCATTTCGTCCTCCCTGATGCCTGCCGGGTCACGCTGCATCGCCCACGAGGCGCTTGTCTTTCAATGTGCCTAGGAACTCATCCACGTCCTTCTCGGCCGCCTCCCGATTTCCGATGTCGTACTCACGCATAACACAGCCTACCAGATCCTCGCGCGAATGCGAACCATCGAGCAGGCGGAAGAGAAAGGCGCCGGTGGTATTCAGAATCTGCACCTCGCCGCTCTCGGGGTTGAAGAGCAAGGCTCCGTCGTCTTCCTGGTCCACGGCGATCTCGGGGCTGGCGATGGGGCAGCCCGGCTTCACGGCCGATCCTTACTCATAGCGACGGCTCGAAGCCGGCGCTCGACGGCAGTGTTCTTGAAGACCGGATGGATCCACATGGCGTCCCCGTAGGGCGGGATCTTGCGCCAAGCCACGAGCTTTTTCAAGAGATA
>PMJE01000080.1 GCA_003157315.1 Myxococcales bacterium
CGATCGAGTTCCTTGGCGTAGGGCTGTCCGGGGAAGGCTGTCCTTCTATCCGCTCCACAGTTCCGTCCTGGCCATGGGAGAATCGTGGCGCGGGGCGGCGCTGACCAGAGACAGCTCCTAGTCGCAGCTCTGGTACCCGCTGACCTTCAGAACTAGACTCGCACCGGCCCCGCGCGAACCCGCCCGAAATCCCAGTTCCAGTGATCCACGTGAGTCCCCCCCGACGAAGATCCCCGGATAGGCGCAAGCCGTCCCCGCCCAAAGTCCAGCATCGGCTTTGGCCCACGGTATTGGCGTCCATTCTGGCAGTTCTGGTCATGGCGCCGATTGTCTTCAGGCTGGTTGGCAACGGCGCCGACTACACTATTCATCGCAACATCGCGGTAGCGATGAAAGCCCACCTGACCCTCTACTCGCCCCACTTCCTGTTGCAGTTTCTCGTGCTGGTGGTCGATTTCCTGCTGCCCGGCAATATCGACGCAGCAATGATTGTCGTGAACCTGCTGGCCTATGCCGCAACTGCGGCGGTCATTTTACGGGTCATCCTCCATCGTACTTCATCGCCTGCCGTCGCCGTGACCCTTACGCTCGCCCTGCTGCTTGCATCGTCGGTCGCGCTTCTTTTCCCGATCGATCGGCACCTGTACCGCGGGTACATCCCGGCCAACGTATTTCACAACCCAACCATGGTTCTGCTCAAGCCGTTGGCATTGTTGTCCTTCGGCTACGCCGCGGCGGCGCTTTGGCCCGAGCAAGGCGCGAAAGTCCGCACCACGATCCTTTGTGCCCTGCTAACTGTGGCCTGTGCCCTGGCGAAACCCAACTACACTGTCTGCATTTTGCCGGCCCTGGCAATTGTCGCAGCAAAGCGGGGGGCGTTTCACTCACCGATCGACTGGAAGCTTCTCGTATTGGGCTTCGTCTTGCCCGCCTGTGCGACGCTTCTCCTCCAGTATCACTGGACCTTCAGCGACAGCCAGATTCCCGGTGTCCTGCCCGGCAACAGCCACATTGTGTTTGCACCTTTGGCCGTGGTTCGGCGGTCCTCCACGTGGCTGGTGGTCAAGTTGCTTCTTTCGCTGCTCTTCCCCCTTTCAGTCTTGGCTGTCAATTTCCGAAGGGCGCGGGAGGACTGCGCCCTGATGCTGGCGTGGCTTCTCTTCGCCATCGGCGCCGCGATGATGTACTTGCTGGCGGAAAGCGGGCCGAGGATGGTTCACGGGAATATGCTATGGAGCGCCCAGATCGCGGTCTTCATCCTCTTTGTCCGGTCGGCAGCCCACATTTCAGTGTACTTCGGCGGTGCCCTGGCGACCGCCCCGCGCGGCGAACGGTGGCGGGCGATGGCCAGCCTCGGCTGTCTCCTGCTTCACACCGGGTTTGGGATCGCCTTGTATTTCGGTGAGTACGCTCAGGTCGCAAGATACTGGTAGCGTCGGTCAGGCTGAAGAGTCTCTGATCCCTCGCCCTGGTCAGAAAGCGCACCGCGCCAGCATTGCTTGAGAAGTGACGAAACCATCCGCCAACCCTTGACGGAAAGGAGGTTTCCGCATAGACCAAGTCCCTCTGCGGGCGTAACTCAGTGGTAGAGTGTCACCTTGCCAAGGTGAACGTCGAGGGTTCAAGTCCCTTCGCCCGCTCAACCCAAGCCCAGGAAATCCTGGGCTTTTTTCTTGTCTAGGGATCCTCGGTGGTGAGGAAGGTGGGTTTGCATAACCACCTACATAACCACTTTCGCTGGTCAGGACGCCGCCCGGACCTCATCGGTGCCCACCTCGCCGCCTTCCTGCTCTGGCGTGGCTTCCTGGGTGCGTGGCTTGGTCAGGATGAGCGCCACGACCTTCCCAAGCCCCGTCCGGACCTCCTCTCCGCTCACGCTGCTGTAGTGCTCCTGCATGGTCGTGGTTGCGTGGCCAGAGATGGCCCGCACCACGAAGTCGTGGACCTGAGCCGACCGGCCGAGATCTTGGAACGTCCGCCGCATGAACCGCGGTGAGAGCGCTTTTCCGATCTTGGCCTTCTCGGCGATGTCGTCGATCGGGCTGTCCAGGCACGAGGGAGCGCGGTACCCGCCCGACTTGTATGTCCATCAGCTCGCGCGGTAGAGGGATGCGCAGCCGCTTGCCGGTCTTGGTCCGCTCCATCACCTCGCCCCTTGCCTCGGACCGACGGACCAAGAGCACGCCCTCGTCCCAGAGGATGTCCGGCGTCGGTCCCGTCCGGCGCAGCGGTCGCAGCTCGGACGGCCTGCGTCCGGTCGCGAGCCCCAGCGCCAGCATGGCGAAGTGTTGCGGGTACAGCTCCCGCGCCTTGGCCATGAAACGCGGCACCTCTTCCACGGTGAGCGAGTTCGGTTGCTCCTCCGTGTACGTGTGCCACGTCGACGTGTCGAGCGGCTTGATCCCCTTGGTCGGGTCGTACTCCAGATCCAGATCCACCAGCGCCCGGCGAAGCGTGGTCAGCAGAATGCGCAGCCAACGATCGCCGCCGCCCACGACACGTCTACATGCAGCCCTCCGTCTCCCTCTTCGACACAGATCTTGATCGAGCGTCTGACCCCCCGCCGTGTGGGAAGCGTCAGCGCCATCAACCGTCGGCGAATTACGGAGCAGTTCCGATAGTGAACAAGACAGAAGTTCCGGAGGCGGTGGCCGGGCATCGCCGTTTGACGGGGGCGGACCTAGGGACGAGAATTCGAGGCAAACGCCAGCCGGAGGATGACAACCCATGAATGCGGATCGCGCTGCCGAGACACTGAGGTATCTCCTAACAGGGGGCAATCGACCATCAGGAAGAGCGGTGCTACTAACCGGCGGTTGGGGCTCAGGAAAGACGTTCCTTTGGAACAACATGGTCGTGCCCACGCTGGACCGGCCCAGTCTATATGTCTCTGCCTTTGGCGCTGAGAGTCCTGCTGCATTTAAGACCAGACTTCTGTCAGGGATTGTGCACGGTGCCGTGTCAAGGACCGGCGTCGACAAGTCAAGGAAGGTCCGCGAAGTGGGCGACAAGATCAAACAGAGTATGGGGCGTTCAGGGACTGGGATTATGTCGATTCTCAGCTCCGTGGGCAACTCGCTCTTGAAGAGGGTTGACGTCGACCCACTTCAGCTATTTGAATTCCTTGACGCTCAGACTGTCATTTGCATCGATGACATCGAAAGGATATCGCCTCAGTTCGCGACGCAGGATCTGCTGGCGATGTCTAACTTCCTCACCGAGCACAGGCGATTTGACGTCGTGCTGGTGAGCAATGAGGAACAAATCGGAAATGGGGATACCAGAGTCAGAGATGCCTACCTGCGATACAAGGAGAAGACCGTACACAGGGAGGTTCATCTTGAAGCCGACATTCCCAGCATCTTCGAGAGAGTTCTCTGTTCCGCAATCGGGTCCGCAACCGTTCAAGCCGAGATTCGCAATGGCCGAGAGACCATTCTTGAGACATTCGGTCGAGTCAAGGAAGAGAACATCCGAGTTCTTGGCCGCCTGTTCTCAAGCTTGGAACTGCTAGCGTCCTTTGGGGTAACCAAACTGTCGGTTGAGCACCTGCGCCTTCTGAGTAGCTTCACTATTCTCTCGGCAAAGGGTGGGCTCGAATCTCCTGAGTTCTATGCCTTCGAGCCGCTGGAGGTTCGAATTGCAGCACATATGCGCCGCCGGCAAGAACAGCGCGAGGAACTCCAGAAACGCACGGATTTCCTTGAGCGATTTTTCGGAGACAACGAATACTCCTTCGACAAAGGAATCTACCAACTTGCACTCCAAGGCGAGGTCGACGACGCCCACTTTCGGCAACTATCGACCCCGCGGCCGTCGCAGTCAAAGGAAGAGGCGACGTATCAGAAGGTGGTCAACGGCGATTGGCGATACTGGTCAGATGCCCAGGTGAGGGATCTCCTCGGAGAGACTGAGAACGTCCTCAGATCGGATCACAAACTAGATTGGAGGGCGGCCCTGAAGTTGTTGGCCTATAGCAGATTTCTGGCCAAGATCATTCGCACAGAGCTTCCATCTGATTTGGGGCCCACAGTTGCCGAGAACGTGGAGAAGCGAATCCTTGAGGCCAAGCGGGAGGATCTCGTGCCGTACGACAGAGCCTGGGAATTGCACATGCAGGACCTCGGCGACCTAGTCAAGGAAGAAACCGCAGTAGTCAAGAAGGCGCTATCACTGGCGGAGAGGGGTGCTTACCGAAAGGTGCTTGTGGCGTCAATTGATGGGAGGGACGTTGCTTCGTTCCTTAAGCTGCTTCAACAGGACCTGACTGCTGCCGGCGACGTCTTGTTCGACGATGGCTGTCTCGAAAGAATCTGGGACGCCAGGAAAGGAGCGGCGCAATTCTTCTTGGCGGCTGTTGAGGCACTTCTGCACGAGCTGAACAGCTGGGCGCATACCAACGCAACGATTTCTGCTCGCCGAGATGTTGTCCTGGCTCGCCTGAAGCTTGCAGCTGAGGATAGCAGCGAGGGGCACATGGACAGATGGAGGTTTAGCACGCTCGTGAAATCTGGATGAATGTCGATCATCGTTGGCCGGGAGGCATAGCTCGGGGGCGCGAAATGGAAAAGGCCCTCTGGCGCATGACTCAGCCGTCCTCGGGCCAATCGGTACTGATCGATTCTGCTTCCGTTCCGCCGGCTCGAACACAAGCCCATGAGATACCGCGTTCGATTGTGCCCGTTGGCACTGGTTATGGCGATGCTGCGGCGAGCGAGTCGGGAGTCGAGTCTCCCCGAAGCGACAAGCGCGGGGTTGACCGCGACGGGGAGCGGTATGCGGAAGCTAGTTGCATAACTGGCAGACCGTGCAGCTCAGGTCGCGGTTGGCTTTCATGCGCGCCTCACGCGCACGAGTACGCGCGGCCGCAAGGTTGACGGGGATCTGAGCCCCGCGTTCGAAGTACATCTCGTCCGGGGTCTGGCCCGCGAAGGCCGAATGCGGAACCACGGAATTGTGCTGCTCGACGTAGAGAGATCGCGAAGTCGGTGGTCATAGGCACGACGGCCGGGGACGGCTGGCATGCGGCATGGTCGGTGATGTGGAGGCCACGAGGCAAGTCGCTACAATGCGAATTGCGCGGCTGTTCCGATGAGCAGCTGCGTCCTTGCCCGGCAAGACGCAAGAACCACTACCGGCGAGCGCAGGCAATCCGCAACCGCGCTCAGTTGATGTCGAGATCGTCCTGCCTGGGCGCTCGCAGATTCGCGTGAGCCCTCTCCTCGCGGTCGTGCATGTCCTCCCATGACAGCCCGTGCTGTACATCGTCCAGACAGAAGCGAACGCCCTGGTTGTCGTTCGGATTGAGCGAGAGGATGCGCTCGAACACCTTCGCCGCCTCCGAGAAGCGGCGAAGCCGCCAGAGGCACAGCCCA
>PMJE01000223.1:0-1946 GCA_003157315.1 Myxococcales bacterium
CAGGCGGCGAACCGCCTCGGCGAGATTTTGGTCGGCAAGAATGGGCAAGACGCTCACGTCCAGAGAACATTCTATCACCAGAACGTCACACCGGCTGGTGCTGCGTTCTGGGCGTCATTCGGCCGGAATGTCGCAGAAACTCCGATGGCATCGCCATTGCGGCTATCGCGTGATTGGCCGTCGCGCCTGGTGATAGATGCGGACAACTCGCAGGGCTTCATCCGTGCGCTGGTAGTACAAGCGGTATGGCGACAGAGGCCAGCTCTTCACTGTCTCACCGAAACGAAGCTGCTGCTCGGGACCTTCAAAGTCACCGTCGGCCAGACGCTGGACCAAGGACCTGACACCAGCGACCAGCCGCGCAGCGGCGGCTGGACTGCGACCCGTAAGAAAATCCACGGCAGAGTTGAGATCCTGCTCGGCCTCCGGTGCGAAGAGCACCCTCACCGGCGCAGTCTCTCCTCAATGCGGCGAAAGACAGCCTCGGCCGGCACTCCCTGACCCTGGCGCAGAGAATCGATGGCCTGTTCCAAGCCCGCTTCCTCGTCGGGAGAAAGGGCAGGTGCTGCGTCGACGGATTCGATGACATACCGACCCTCAGGAAGCGTGCGCAGCTCGTTGGGCACGTCCTTGCCATTCCAGTGGACCATGACTGCCATGAGTACAAGATACCCTGCTTTGGGGCGTGTGTGTAGCGTCAATGCGATGGGATGGCGAGCACTGCCAGCACGGAATGGGTGTTCGTACGTGCGACGAGGGGCAAAGCCTATCCGGCGCGCGGGAACGCATCGACATTCGCCCAGTCGGAATTCCCTTGGAGTGTTCACCGGCCCTGCGATGATGAGCGCGGCCTTCGCGCGGGCACCCTGGGCGTCATTTCAACGGCATCTCTCCTCGATCAAGAGCACGCCTGGGCGTCACTGGGCCGGAATCCTGCAAAACTCTGGCACTGCACTCGCGTCACTCGACCGGAATGTTGCAAAACTCTGGCACCACCATCACACGGAAGAAATGCGCCTTGCGGCCGTCGGGCCGGCGACTTTCTTCAATCCCTTCAAAATCTCTCTTGAACGCTTCTTGTTCCTCGTGGCGAAGATCATCCCAACCCGACCAGCTTCGTATCCGACAGCCTTGATGCCATTACTTCTGAGTTTGTTGAGTTTCGTTGTTAGCCATCCCTCTGCCTCCCTAGGAGCGTGCTGATAGACGGCCACAACGTTCGTCTCGCCGAGCAGGTCCTCAAGGTCGGAATGCTTGAGATACCGAACAGATTTTGGGCTCTTGTTCGTGCCAGATCTCTCTCTCCTCTTGCCAGATTTCTTGCTCTTCTTGTTCTCGATCCCAGTATCCGGATCTAGAAAGAGGTTATACTTTCCCCATTTCTTTGCTCCTGTTGGATACGGTGGAGGGAATCCTTCCTTTCTGTCGAAATTCTGCAATACAAGTTCATCGGTGCGGGCCCCGAGCAGGGTTTTGTAGGTGCCGATCTCTAGTTTGGTCCATTTCTTGTCAGTGACCATCGGCATGATCCTGATCCCGCTCCTGGGTTTCCGCAAAACATCCAGCATCGCCCGCTTCCAAAAATCGTACGCGTCTCCAAGGTGCTCTCGGTTCATGTGGCCTCCCGGAAGGAAACTATAACATAAATCCATCGGGCGGATCCGCTCCTGAAAGATCCCTCCAATAGAAATACGCACTACTTTGGCGTCAGCTTCATCACTGTGTCACCGGACTGGTTCGTCCAGTAGACGCTCGTGGCGTCAACGGCGATGCCGAGCGGGACGTTCTGCCCCGAAGCGAGAGTAGTGGGAATGCCCCCGTCGGTAGGCACCTTCATCACCGTGCCGACGGTGTGGTTCGTCCAGTAGACGCTCGTCGCGTCGACGGCGCAAGGGGAACCGCCGGTGGAGGAACTCTGGCCCGAGGCGAGAGTGGTGGGGGTGCCC
>PMJE01000223.1:1983-5471 GCA_003157315.1 Myxococcales bacterium
GGGTGCCTCCGCCGGTGGGTACCTTCATCACCGTGCCGTCGGTGGTCGCCCAGTAGACGCTCGTGGCGTCGACAGCGATACCCAGAGCGTTCGACTCTGAGTCTGAAGCGAGTGTAGTGGGGGTGCCTCCGCCGGTGGATACCTTTATCACCGTGCCGACGGCGTAGCCGATGCTGGTGGTGGCGTAGCTCGTCCAGTAGACGCTCGTGGCATCGACCGCGATGCCGCCGGGGGCAAACGACCCGTGCCCCTGCCCTGATGCGAGAATGGTGGGAGTGCCTCCGCCGGTGGGCACCTTCATCACCGTGCCGCCGTTGGCGTTTGTCCAGTAAACGCTCGTGGCGTCAACGGTGATGTAGACGGGCATATACGAGTCTGAGGCGAGCGCAACGAGAGTGCCCATTCTTGTGCTCGTGCCACCGGTGGCCGTTCCTCCGGTCGCTGATGATCCGCCACCTGCCGTGCCGCCGGCGCTCGTCGTGCCGTCGGCACCTGACCTACCTCCAATCGAGCCGCCGCTTCCAGCCGCGCCAGCGTCGGACACGGCCGGATGCTCGACAGCACCGTCAGGCAAGGCCCGCAGTTGGCTGGAGTCGAAGGTACATCCCGCAGCCAGCGCGGCGATCAGGCAGAGACCAAACGATGAGAGCGCCTTCATGGTCAGTACCTCACGGCTGCGATGAAACCCGTCGCCCCGCCTGCCACTGGCGCCACACTCACGGGTCGGCCCTCGACAAAGAACAGCACGCCAGTGGTCACGGCTGCCACCGCGCTCAGGCCCCAGAACACATTGGCCACGGTCTGGCGGGAACTGACTGAGTCGATGTCGCTCTGGGGGCAGCCAGGGCGCAGCGAATTGCCGGCGCCGCATGAACTGCGCAGGCTGTCGAACTTGTCCTGCATCAACACCCCGGCGGTGATCGCGCCCACAGCCAACAACGCCGTCGAGCCGGCAGTAATCCAGGTCCATTTCCTGCCCAGCCACCAGCCCTCGCTGACAGAGCTTGGCCGTGGCGCGGCCTGCAGGCCGAGGTTCGGCGCAGCGGTGGGCGCCGGGGCTGGGACGGCCATGGGAACCGTCAGAGGCAGCAGCCGCAAAGTCACCGTGCTCACCGAACCCGCTGCCACGTCCACATCCTCGATCGCTGGGGCAGCGCCCACGTGTTTGGCTGTGACTTGGTGGCGGCCAGGAGTGGCCCATATCAGGTCGGGCAGCGGTGCTACCCCGACGCTCTTGCCGTCGATCGCAATCTCAGCACCGGCTATCTCGCAGTCAATGCGAATCCTTCCCAGCTTGCCCCGCAATTCAGCCACCGAGTTGCGCGCCTCCGCCATCGTCTCGGGCGACACATTGGCGGCCTCGGCCAAAAACCTCTGAAATGCTTCCACTGCCTCGACCGGCCGGCCGAGATCGCGATTGGCTTGGCCGATGTTGAACATCAACTTGGGGCTGGAAAACGCAACATAGGCAGCCTCGAACTTCTCCAGCGCGCCGGCCAGGTCGCCCTGGTGGTACAGCTTCGAACCCTGGCTCAGCAACTCCTGGGCTTGCGCCTTGGCCTGCGGGTCGGCAGTCAGCGGCGAGGCCTGCGCGAGAACTGTGAGAAGGACGAGGGAGGTTGCACACATGGTCATAGCTCCTCGATCAACGAACGCTCTTGCGGTTTGGGGGCGCGGGGCGGCTTGCTCGCGGGCGGCGAAACAGGCTTCTTCGGTTGCTTGGCTTCAGGCGGAAGGTGGGCATCATCTGCGAACGGATCGCGCCACGGGTTGGCGCGGCGGCCGAAGGCGGGGGCAATCGCCTGGGTCTTCCGTTGGTCGTGCTCGCGCAGAAACTTGTCGACGTCGAAAGATTCGTCGGCTGGCGGGTTCAACACAGGCGGCGATGCGGGCTGTGACCGTTTGGCAATGGAAGGCTTGGCTTCACCTGCGGGCGCGGGAGGTGGTGGCGCAGGCTCCGGCGCCGCGATCACCGGTGGAGGCTCGGGGTCTGGCAAGGGCGTGACGGTCGGCCCGGACGCCGGCTTCGGGGCAGGCGGCGGAATTGTTCTAGGCGTGGCCACGGGTGCAGACGAAGGGCGCGTGTCAGTCCGGCGCGCGCCAATCAACAAGTAGGCCCCGAGCAGCAAGAGCACGCCGACCGCCGTGATGAGAATATGAATCGGCCTGATCCTATTCCGCGGTCGCTGAACATCCCGCGGCTCTGGGGCAGCAGGCGCTCGCGCAGGAGGCCCCAGAGCCGGCGTCGCGCCGTACCCGATGGTCGCGCTGGCTGACGGCGCGGCTGACACAAGCGCCGGCGCCGGTGTGGCATCAGCCGGCCGGCCAGCCGCTGCTGCCTCAAACGTGCGGGAAAACTCGCGCATCGACGGGAACCGATCCGCCGGCCGCTTGCTCAGCGCCCGCCGCAACACCGATTCAACAGTCGGCGGCAGGCCCGGCACGCGCGGTGCCAGCGGATGCGGGTCCAAATTGATAATCTGGTACAGAAGCGCGGCCACTTCGTCAGCCACGAAGGGACCGCGGCCAAGCAGCATTTCCCAGGCTATGCACGCCAACGCCCACTGATCGGTGTGATGATCAATTTCATCGACCATGCCGGTGGCCTGTTCGGGCGACATGTAGTTCGGCGTGCCCATGACAGCCGACGCATTGGTCAGTTGGGTGCGCGCCGCCTTCATCTTGGAAATGCCGAAATCGAGCACTTTCACGAAGTCGGGCTCGCCGGGAATTTGCAGCAAGAACACGTTGCCAGGTTTGAGATCGCGGTGAACCACGCCCTGATCGTGGGCGGCGTTCAACGCCGAGGCGACTTGCCTGACCACGTGTGAAGTGGCCTCGATTGCCATGCGCCCCACGCGGCGCAGGCGGTGGTCGAGATCCTCGCCATCGAGATACTCCATCACGAGATACGGCTCGCCAGATTCGGCCTGGCCGAAATCCATCACGGTCACCAGGTGCGGGTGGCCGAGGTGTGAGGTGATCTCGGCCTCGCGATGAAAGCGCGCCAATGCCTCGCGGTTGGCAGCCAGATCGCGCGCCATCAGTTTGACTGCCACGCGCTTGTTGAGGCGAAGCTGNNGTACGCGCCCTCCAGCACGCTGCCTACCAGCGCGTCCACACTAGGCTCAGCCGACACGGCCGATTTTCTCCCGCGATGGCAACCCAGAAAGGGTGCCCGCACTCGCTAGATTAGGTTCCCGTCTGGTCACGCGCTACAACCCTCGCTCTCCATGGTGCCGCGACAGGAACGCTGCACCAGGAAGCGCTATCGTAGACCTCAGGCCAATTTGCGTCAAACTGCTTTCCCCTGCCTCGCAGCCGCGCATGCCTCTGTTTGACGCAATCCTGGCTCATTACCCTGCCGCGGGCGGCGACGCCTGCGCGACTTGGCAGCTTGATGCGCCCCCCTGAAGGGATATGCTTAGCGAATGAAGACCGTTGTGTCTGAGCGCGGCCAGATATCGGTGCCGAAGGTCATTCGTGAC
>PMJE01000546.1:0-243 GCA_003157315.1 Myxococcales bacterium
GCGCGTTCCAAGAATGAAGATCCGCATCGCGGCGCAAGAATCCGAGGCATTTAGACCGCGTAGCGTCAATCGCAAATACGCAGCCGCAGAAGGTCAGCTTGCCGACCGCAGCGAGCATTTCCAGGCATCCGCATGTGGACAAACAACTAGGTTTCTAGTCTGCGTATTTGTGAGCCCTTGTGAAAACCCGAAGCCACTACTGTTGAGTGCCTAGTATGGTTGGCATCCCGCATCACCACCCAA
>PMJE01000546.1:271-2935 GCA_003157315.1 Myxococcales bacterium
AATCCGGCTATCGACAACAAGCGGTCATCTGCTGCCACGATACCAACATGCTCACCGGCAACCCCACGAACGGCTCCTTCACTGGCCAGAATGACGCAGTCAACGCGAACCTGGTCGTCTCCAACATGGACCAGATGGCGATGCAATTGGCCCAGAAGACCGCTGCAGCCGATGCCTGGAGCACAATCTTCCAGAAGCCGGCGAGCAAGACGTGGGCAGACACGAAAGTTGCCATCAAGACCAACGCGATAGGTGGGACCAACGCAAACCATCCCAGGGTGGCGATTATCAAGAAGATCTGCGATGTGCTGGTGGACCAGCTCGGGGTCCAGCCTGCGAATATTGTCTTGTACGACGCCAACAGCGATGCGTCGACTATGTACACAACCTATGCCAGCCTTACGGATTCGACCAAGCTCCGCGCGGTAGTCAGCAAGCTAGCGCAATCGTTGGGCAACATGGTGGGGGTAACGATTACCACCGCCTCGAAAACCATGACGGGCGTTGGCGACCTGGTCAACGGCGTCATCGACATCCTCGTGAATATTTCTGTGCTGAAATATCACGGCGGCCCGTCATCATCGCCGCACCCGCTATTCGGCAGTTGCTCCATGTGCATGAAGAACCATCTCGGCACGTTCATCAATTCGGGCAACGGGACACCGAGTGCGACGGGGCTGCACACGCTGGAGGCCATCCTCGAGATCAACAAGCATCCCGCCGTCCTCGGTGGCAATCCGGTACGCCAGCAACTGTGCATCGTGGATTGCCTGCTGGCGAACAGCAGCAACGCCGGTGGCAATTATGACACCCGCGTAGACCGGATTGTCATGGGCACCTTTGCCCCTACCGTCGACTATCTCACAGCGAAAAACGTACTTTTCAACCCAACCGCCATGGGCGGCAAGGTGGTCACTGACTATCTGAACAACTACCCGCAATTCCTGACCAGTTTCGGCTATGCCGAGACTGACCCGCTACAGTGGGTCGAATTGGGCGCCGGCGGGACCAGCCCCGGGGCAGGTGGCGCGGGTGGGGGCGGCGGGACCAGCGGGGCCGGTGGCGCGCGCAGCGGTGGGACTACCGCTGCAGGCGGTACGCCAGCCAGCGGTGGCACCAGCGCGGCCGGTGGCGCCGGCACTGGCGGGAACAGCGGGGCCGGTGGCGCACGCAGTGGCGGAACCAGCGCGGCCGGNNCCAGCGCGATGGGAGGCGCGGGCAGCGGCGGGACTACCGCCGCGGGCGGCACGCCAGCCAGCGGTGGCACTACCTCGGGTGGCACCGGGGGAACCGGCGGTGCGGCGACGAGCGCCGCGTCGGCGTCGGGGGGCTCGGCGACGACAGGCGGAACCACCTCAGGAAACGGCGCGGGAGGCAGCAGCGGAACCGCGGGCACGACGAGCGCCGCCTCGAATTCCGGGAGCGGTTGTGATGTCGTCGGGCTCGACCGCAGGGCCACTCGCTGGGGTGCCGTGCTGGCATTCGGTGCCGTGGTCGCCGAAAAGCTTCGGCGCCTTGTCAGCAGCGGCGATCGGTCGTCGTGATTCGGCGGGGTGCAGGAGGGCTTCCCAACGCTCGAAGCTCGGTTGCCTCTCCCGCGCTCCGTGGGTACGCGTCACTCAATGTGCCGACAGCAGCGTCAAAATTGGCACATCGCACTCTTGATTCATTGCGTTGGTTGACGGCAGCCGCTGTCTTGCGGCGCGCGGACGCCAAGTCCTGTGCCCACAGATGTCTGCATGCGAGCCGCAATTTTGTCTCCGATTCGCACTTTTTCTGACCCTCCTCCGAAGTCTGCGCCACTGCTTTCAGGATGTTTTGTCTTCGCGGTGAATCCTGCTCAGAAATGTAGGCGAAGAACTCATTACCATCACCCGTCCGGGAACCCACTGATATCAGGCTTTTTTTGTCTTTCCGTCCGGCACCCTTGCAGTATGCTAAAGCCCGTCGCGGGGTAGCATCCTGCATCACCACCTAGCGTTCAAAGGAGATTCCAAGGCCATGACGATCCGCTCGACTGTCCTATCCTCTGTTGTGTGTTTGCTTCTAGGTTTGAGCGCTGCAGGCTGCGGCAGCGGCGGCGACAACGGCGCTACCGGCACCGGCGGCGCTACCGGCACTGGCGGCACTGGCGGCGGCGGCAGCACCGGCAGCGCCACTCTCACCGCGGCCCAATTTGGTGACAAATACAAATTCTCCACTACCGACGTGTCCGGTTGGGGACAAGCCCCGGCTTCCGATCCGACTGCCTACAACGTCTACAACGGCGGCGATGAATTGGTTGGCAGGCTCGACGGCGGCGACGTCTATACCCCCAGAGGGTGCCGCGTGAGCATGTACCAGGACCTGGTGGGTCCTGATCCGGAGATTTGCACGGTGGTGGCCATGGATTTTGTCACGAGTGACAATGCCACTACGATGCTCGCCTATCAGCAGACGAGTGGTGCTTCCCTTGCCATCCCGGGATATGGCGCATCGGACGCGCTTGCATCCACTTTTGCACTCGGCGGCGAAACCGTCTACGCCCATTTCAAGGCCTCGTATTTTGAACTGTCACTGAGCGGGTTCGACGACGACACTTCGGCAGGCGCGGCAGCAAAGCAGTTCCTTGATGTGTTCAAGTCAAAAACCAACTAATCGACCACGCCCGTAGGGCGTGGGTTT
>PMJE01000332.1 GCA_003157315.1 Myxococcales bacterium
GCCTGTTACCGGCGGCAATATCCCGGCCGGCGGTTCCACGACAGCAGGCGGCGGTTCGACGACCAGCAGTACGGCCGTGACCGGTGGCACGTCCAGCGCGGGCGGCGTAACCAGTTTGGGCGGCGCAACCAGCTCGGGCGGCGCAACCAGCTCGGGCGGCGCAACTAGCGCGGGCGGCGCAACCGGTCGGGGCGGGGCTACCAGCGCGGGCGGGACAGCCGGCGCGGGCGGGGTAACCAGCGGTGGCGGCGCAACCAGCGTGGGCGGCGCACCCGTCCGCGGTGGCACAACTAGCCTGGGCGGCGCGACCAGCTCAGGCGGGACAACCAGCTCCGGCGGTGTGACGACCACGGGCGGCGCTGTGCCGGACGGTGGAACACCGCCAGCGGGTCAGCGGATAAAGGTCGTGTTGAATCCTGACTGGACGTTCTACAAAGGTGACATGACCGGCGCGGAAGCGACCGGCTTCGGCGACTCGACGTGGAGCAAAGTAAATCTGCCCCACGTGTTTGACACTCCCTACTATTCACTCAAGAAGGGGGTCTTCTGGTACGTAGGATACGGCTGGTACAGGAAGCATTTCAACGCCCAAGCGGACTGGATAAGCTCCAAGAGAATTGTCCTGGAGTTTGAAGCGGCCTTTCAGGTCGCCGAAGTGTATGTGAATGGAAAACTGGTGGGAGAACACAAGGGCGGATTTACGGGGTTCTATTTCGACATAACCAGCGCCGTCACTGCCGGCGACAATGTTATCGCGGTACGGGTAAACAACCTTTGGGACGCTCAGATCGCGCCGCGCGGGGGTGACTGGTTGTTCCTAGGGGGCATCCACAGGGACGTGTTCCTTGTCGTTACCAATCCCCTGCACGTGACCTGGTACGGTACGTTTGTCACCACGCCCCAGGTCTCTGCCGCCCAGGCAACGGTCGACGTCAAGACCGAAGTAAAGAATGAAAACGCAGCATCCGTGAGCTGCAAGGTTACCACAACTATCGTCGACGCAACTGACGCCGTGGTGGCGTCTATGGAAAGCACTCAATCGATAGCCGCAGGGGCGGTGTATGAGTTTGACCAGACCAGTCCGGCGATTGCCAATCCGCATCTGTGGTCTCCCGAAACACCATATATGTATAAGGTGAACACAACCGTGTCGGATGGAACTGGTGCAGTGGACAACTACGAAAGTCCGCTCGGCATACGGTCGATCCAGTGGACGGCTGAACAGGGGTTCTTTCTCAATGGAGCGCACTATCTGATCAATGGCATCAATGCACATGACGATCGCGCCGGCTGGGGTATTGCGCAGACCAATGCAGGCTTCCGAAGAGACGTGAAGCTCATGAAGGATACTGGCTTCAACTTCATCAGAGAATGCCATGACCCCCATGACGTTTCCTGGGATGACGCGGCGGATCAGTTGGGGATACTTGAATGGCCGGAGAACGATTTCTGGGGAGTGGGCCACTTTGTTTCCGACGAGACCGGCGGTTGGAACCAAAGCTCCTATCCGACCAGGACTGCGGATGAGCAACCATTCCAAGACAATCTGAAGCAGCAGTTGACGGAGTTCATTCGCGAAAGAAGAAACCATCCGAGCATCATTGTGTGGAGCATGGGGAATGAAACGTTCGACGTGACGAGCGGAACACCCATGACCAATTGCAAGGCGTTCTACAAGGTCTTGTCGGCGCTAGCCGAATCTCTCGATCCGTCGAGGCTTTCTGCGGTGGGTGGCGCGCAACGAAGTGGGTTCGATCAATTGGCAAGTGTCATTGGATACAATGGGGATGGCGCGACCATCTCGCTGGATCTAGATCCCGGAAAGCCCAGTCTGGTGACTGAATACTACGACCACAATGGTCCTACGCCCTTCGCATGGCGAGCCGGAAAGGTACGATGGGTTGGGTTTGGCTACGGCTCGTACCTCACCGACAACGGAGGACTGGGCGGTCTGGTTGACTACTATCGGATTCCCGGCCCGGAGTGGTATCAATACCGGCAGGAACTGCTAGGAACTGCCTACACCCTGCCTACCGCCGGTACAGCGGCGAAGATCGTCCTGACCGCGGATAACCTCACCATCGGCAACGATGGCACAGATGATACCGAGCTTACCGCCCAACTAGTCTCCGCGGCGGGCACGGCTGTCGATAGCACCGCCCCGATCACGCTTACGGTAACCTCAGGCGGGGGACTATTCCCCACTGGGGCCTCAATGACCTTTGACAATAGCAAGTGTCCGGACACAAGGTGCATACGATACGGCATGGCAAAGATGACCATGAGGTCCTATACGCCGGGAGCCATTACGGTGACCGCGACGTCTCCGGGACTGACGAGCGCCAGCGTAACCGTCAATTGTGTCGAAAGGAGCGGCTTGTCAGCGGGATACGGGGGCTAGTTCCGCCCGTCAGATTGGGGGGCGCGGGGCGGCATGAGGAAGCAGGGCTTGGCTGTCGCACGGGTGCCGTGGGACAAGTACACTTCTCGCGATGATCAGCACATGCGCCCGGCATCCCTATGCGGCTTTTCTGGCCGAGGTGCAGAAACCGTCGCGCTACGTAGGCGGTGAATACAACCAGATCCGCAAAGATCCGGCCACGGTGCGGGCGCGGGTGTGTCTGGCTTTTCCCGATGCCTACGAGATCGGGATGTCCCATTTGGGCAGCAAGATCCTGTATTCGCTGCTCAATCGGACGCCCGGCATCGCGTGCGAGCGCGTCTTTGCGCCGTGGATCGACATGGAGGCGGAACTGCGCGGTCGCGGGTTGCCGCTGCTCACCTTGGAGAGCGCAAGCCGGCTTGATGATTTCGACGTGCTAGGCTTTTCCCTGCAGTACGAGCTGAACTTCACCCTGGTGCTCAACATCTTGGATCTGTCCGGCCTGGCCCTGCGTACGGTCGACCGGCCTGAGCACGCGCCTCTGGTTCTGGGCGGCGGCCCGCTCGCCACACATCCCGAGCCGCTGGCGCCCTTCGTCGACGCGTTCTTCATCGGCGAGGCCGAGGAGTTTCTGCCTGCGCTCTGTCTTGCAGCGGCCGAGCTACGCCGCGCGCAGGTGCCGCGGCTGGAAAGACTAGCCCGGCTCGCGAGCCGTTTTCCGCTCTACGTGCCTAGCCTGTATCGCACCTCGCGTGACCCAGCCACCGGCCTGCTTACGGTGGCTGAGTCGCTCGATGCGCGCGCGCCAGCGGCGGTGCGGCGCGCATGGGTTGCCGAGATCAATCGCTATCCCTTCCCTGATGACTCGCCCTTGCCTTTTGCCGAGGCGGTGTTCGATCGCATGGCGGTGGAGATCGCGCGCGGCTGCACAGAAGGGTGTCGCTTCTGCCAGGCGGGCGTGGTGTATCGGCCGGTGCGCGAGCGCGATCCGGTGGCAGTGGTGGACGCGCTGCTGGAAGGCATCCGCAAGGGCGGGTACGACGAAACCTCGCTGGCTTCGTTGTCGCCAGCCGACTATTCTTGCGTGTCGCCGCTGATGAAGACCGCCATCGGCCGGCTGCGCGAACGAAAGGTGTCGCTGTCGGTTTCTTCGTTGCGCGCCTATGGGCTGCACGACGATCTCTTGGGCGAGATGGCGAGCCTGGGAATGCCGGGCCTCACCTTTTCGCCGGAAGCCGGAACCCAGCGCATGCGGGACGTGGTGAGCAAGAACGTGTCCGAGGCCGACATCCTGGAATCGGCCCACCGCGTGTTTTCGCGTGGCCAGCAGCGCATGAAGCTGTACTTCATGATCGGGCTGCCCAGCGAGACCGACGAAGACGTGCTGGGCATTGTCGAGACCGCGGCGCGCGTGCAGGAGATCGGCCGACGCTATCTGCGTGGGGCCAAGGTGACGGCCGCGGTGTCCATCTTCGTGCCCAAGCCGCACACACCCCTGCAGTGGGCAGCCATGGACAGCCGCGAGCTGACCGCGCACAAGCAGGCGCTGCTGGACGAGCGAGGCCGCCGTCTGGGCGTGACGGTGAAGATGCACGACAACACCCAGTCGCACTTGGAGGCCATCTTCGCCCGCGGGGATCGCGCCTGCGCGGACTTGCTCGAGCGGGCTTTTCGACTCGGCTGTCGCTTCGACGGCTGGGACGAGGTCTTGCGCAAAGATCTGTGGGAGCGCGCTATTGCCGAGGAGCATGCAGCCTCGGGCTTCGATCCGGAACGCTATCTCGGCAACTTGGGCGAGCAAAGCCGGCTGCCTTGGGACCATATCGACACCGGCGTGGCCACCGATTTTCTGCGTTCCGAGTACCGCAAGGCGCTCGCGCATCGGTTGTCGCCCCCCTGTGGCAAGCCCGCGCAGCGGCTGTTGCATCCATCGAACGTGGCCGAGGCCGTGGCGGCCGCGGCCGACAAGCTGGTCTGCTACGACTGCGGCCTAGCCTGCGACCTCGATGAGATGAAGCGGCTGCGACTCTTCTTCCTGCGGCGTATGAACGCTTGGGCGCCGGTCGAGCGTCCCGCAGCGGCAGCGCGGCCGGCTGCGGGCAAGCGTGTGGCGGCGCCCCGGCCGCTCACCCGTTTTGCCCAGGTCGAGGCGCGCCGCTATCGCCTGCGCTACACCAAGCTGGGCCAGGCTGCGTATCTGGCGCATCTCGATCTGGTGCGCCACCTGCCGCGCATCTTCCGCCGCGCCGGACTCGACATCGCCTATTCGCATGGTTTCCATCCCAAGCCTGGACTCTGCTTCGGGCCTGCCCTGGGCCTGGGCATGTCGTCGCTGGGCGAGCTACTGGACGTGAAGCTGAGTGACGAGCTCACCCCGGCCGAGCTGCTGCACCGGCTGAACGCGGTTTCGCTGACCGGGATCGAGTTTCTTGCTGCGGCGGCCCTGCAGGAATCCGAGCCGGCGTTGGGCAGGGTGCTGGCGCGGGCGCAATATGTCGTCCGGCTGCCTGAGGGAGCGAGCGCAGCCACTGCGCTCGGGGTCTACGCTTCGGGCGCGCCCCTGCTGGCCGCGCGGCGCGAGCGGCGAGATAGCCGGAGGTCGGCACCGGCGGAGCGGGTAGACGTGCGGCCGTCACTGACCGACGTGTCCACCACGAGCGAAGCGCAGGCGCGTCTGCTTGCCGCGAAGCTGGGCTGGCTGGGCGCCTCGCCCGACGACCTGCTCAGCTTCGGTGTGGTGGTCAGTGCCATGGGCAGCGCGCGGCCGGTGGAGGTGGTCGAAGCCCTCACCGACCCATTTGTTGCGCGTGGCGCGTCGATTGCGCGGCTGGGACTGTGGGCGGCGGCGGGAAAGGGCGCGTCCCAGGATGAGGGTGCGGCCTCGGTTGACCCGCTCCTGGTTACTGGGCGACCAACGTGCGCGTGAGCGGCCAGCGTGGGCGGCTTCCCCACAAAGCGCAGTTACTGCGAGCGGGCGATGCAGTGGCCGCCACCCGAATCTAGGCGGCAGAGACCCGCAGGGTCGCAATCAGTGTTGCCGGTACAGGGCTTGGGTGCGCAGTACAGGCCTTCTCCACCGAGGCTGGGCTGGACAATGAGCTGGAAGCCCAAGAGCGATGCGCCGGGCGCGACGCAGGCAAGCAGGGGATCCTGGTCGCACAGGAAGCTGGAGGAGCATCGGACCAGACAAAGCTGGCGGCCATCGCCGAAGACCGTGCAGTCGGATCCGACGGGACACAAGTCACTGGTGCAGTCGTGCGAGCACAGTCCCAAGGCGCCCAGATCGGAGCACAATCCGGTCACGCAAAGATCGTTGCGGCGGACGCCAGTGGCGTCGAGACAAGGCCCGCCCAGATCGGCCGGCACATCGGCAAAGCACCCGTGGACCCAGGATGCGCCGCTGGGCCAGCCGGGCAGGGTGCGGCAGTGAAGTCCACCAGTGCAGTCTGCATCAGACTTGCAGCCAGGCAGGCAAAGTTGGGTTTCCCACGGGTCGGCGTGACCGGAATTCGTGGCTGCGGTCGCCAGGTTTGCGCAAACATTTCCGACCGGGCAGTCACTCTTCTGGCACGAGGAGGTGCACATGCCACCGAGCGGTCCGGTGGTGCATGGGCTGGCGGCCGAGCAGAAGCAATGGAGATTCGTTGCGCACTGCTGGTCGGCCTGACAGGGCGCACCCATCTCGTTGGCCAACACGATGATGAAGCCGGTGTGCGTCTTGGTGGCCTTGCTGCCCATCGAGCCGAAAGCCCACAGGGTGACATCGTACAGTCCTGGCTCAGCGAAAGTGTGGGACGGGGTGACGGATGGGTCGTCGGATGTGCCGTCACTGAATTGCCAACGGTACTGGCTAAAGGTGGTGGTGGTGATAGGCACGAACTGGACCGCGAAAGGAGCCGTGCCGGTGCAGGACGGCACGGCAGGATCGAACTGCAGGCAGTCCTTCACGGTGAAGTCCACCTCCGGGGGAGGCGGACCGACATCGGCGGGCGGAGCCAGGTCTGGGGGCGCACTGTCTGGCCCCGCGTCCACCTCGGGCAACGGCCTGCCGTGGCAGGAGGCAAGCAGGATGACAGGAAGAAGAACACGCCGGCACATACGTCCCTCAGTATAGCCCGTCGGGGCCGGAGCGTAGGGAGGGAATGGGAACCCTGCCAGGGTTCCCATGATCGCGTAG
>PMJE01000584.1 GCA_003157315.1 Myxococcales bacterium
GCCTGGGCTGCCAAGATGCGCAGGGCCGGTGTGTAGGTGTCGGTCATGTCCACAAAGCGGGGACCCAAGCGTTCGTCATTGGCCCCAGCCAGGGGCGAAAGACCGGTCAGATTCAGGTGGTCGCGGATGCACACGATCTCACCCACGGCCAGCGCCGGCTCGATGCTACCCGCCACGTTGGTCACCACTGCGATCCCCACTCCCAGCGCCGCGGCCACCCGCACGCCGAAGCCGATCTCCGCTGGCGCATAGCCCTCGTATGCGTGCACGCGACCGCACAGCACCAGCGCAGTCTTGCCCGCCATGGTTCCATAGAGGAGTCGGCCCGGATGGCCCGCCACCGTGGTCTCGGGAAAGCACGGAAGCTGGGCGTAGTCGAGTGAGCGCACCTCGGCGAGGCGGGTCGAGGCCGCAGTCAGACCCGAGCCGAGCACGATGGCTACCTGGGCGGACGCAGCGCCCAGGTGTTGGCGGACCGCCTCCGCGGCCACCAGCACGCGGTCATAAAGGCTGGCAGATAGTTTCATGGGCGGACGGAGTCTACCAGCCGGGGCGCCTGCCGGTGCGACCGAAGGTGAATGCCTCTCTTGTCGAGCAGGGCAGTACTGGAAAGGGCAAGGAAAACACTCGTCATGGAGGCAACTCTGGCCGAGACATGCACAAGGACAACGCATCGTGATCCTTCGTGGGGATGCAAGCGCAATGCGTTGTGTGCAGGAACTGCATAATCTTCGCAGATATCTTTTCCCATATTGGGCCGTTCTGCTATTGAATAAACAAACACCAACCAAGAGGGTGACATGAACGCAAGGAACAGTACGATCATAAAGGTTAGTCTAGCTTTGACTTCGCTCGCCATGTGTGGCGCTTTCGCGCTACTCGCGGGCTCCTGTGCGAACGGCGACACCGGCGCTGGAGGCAACGGCGGCAGCAGCGGCAAAGGCGGCAGCAGCGGCGGCAGTGGCGGTGGCCAGGGTGGGACCAGCGGCACGTCGACCNNGACCCGGCCCCTGCACGGTGTCTGCGAGCGACACCACGATTTCGGACATGGAAGAAAAGACCGATACCGGCGCATCCTTTTTCCAGTCGGGCTGCATGGTCGGCTCGTGGTCCGCGGCCGGTGATGGCAGCGGGACGCTCTCGCCTGCTCAAGGCAGTGCTTTCACGTACGACTGTGGCACCGGCGACGCTCACGGCGGCAACTGCTGCGCCAAGGTGACGGCCACGAATTTCCAGGTGAATACCAGTTCGACAAGCTACACGAACTGGGGCTGGGAAGAGGGCCTCGGCCTCGACTCACCGAGCACGACCCAGGCCTACGGTACCAACGCCAGCGCGAAGAACGGAATCACGTTCTGGGCCAAGGGCGATTCGGCCAGGTCGGTGGTCGTCGAGCTGGGCACCGTGTGCACAATTCCAAGTACTCGGCCAGGGGGCGCCTGCGTGGCGACCGCTAGTCTTCAGTGCGACATTGGATTCGCCAGCACGATCAACGTGACGACGTCGTGGCAGCAGTTCAACATCGCATGGGCTAGTTTCGCTCAGCCCACTTGGTCGGGCTATACGATATGCACCGACAAGCAGAATGCGATAGTGACCATCAACTTCAAGAACGACAGCGCCAACAGTGGAGGCAGCTGGGCCGGCCAGTTGAACGGCTCGATCTACGTCGACGACCTGGCGTTCATGTAGAGCTACCATCCGCATTCGGCTAGCGACGTTTCCAGCTGATTCGCATGGCCGGTCCTTTGGGATCGGCCATTGCTTTATGTGCCTAGAAGCCGCGCAGCCAGCCCTCGCGCACCCGTCGCTGGGCTGGTGAAGCCGCGTGATCGATGGCGAAAGTCCACTTGCGTTCGGGCGAATGCACCATGCGTAGGCTGGTCGTGCGCAGCATTTCCTGGCGGAAGAATGCGATCGTCACGGTCTGGCCAGGGGCGCAGTCTGCCAAGCGCCTGCCCACGGTCGAGCAATCCACCCGATGGTGGTTGACCGCAACGATTTCGTCCCGGAAGGTCAGTCCAGCCCGCCAGGCCGGCGAGTCCGGGACCACGTTCTTGACCACAGCGGCCTCACCCGAGGAGAAGCTGAGCCCGGCCCAGCCTTGCTGCCGGCGCGCCTTCACCTTGTCCTCGCGTTCCGCCTGTGCTGGCGAGCGGGCCTTCACCGCAAGGCCTGCTCGGCGCAGTTCGGCGGGCACGGGCAGCTCAGCGGTCCCGTCGACATAGCGCGAGAAATACGACGCTAGCGAAGCGCGCCCCACGGACTCGGCAGCCGCACGAATGTCGTGCACCGTGATGGGCCGCCCGCGCCGGCCATGGCTCTGCCACAGACGCCGGAACACATGCGGCAGTCCACGTCGGCCCGCGGTGGCCTGGCGAAGCTTGAGGTCGAGCAGCAGGGCTGCCCACTTGCCCTTTTCGTAGTAGCTGACCGCGCGGTTGGCGTAGTTGTCGGCGGGTTTGTACTGCTTGATCCACGCCTCAAAGGACAGCTCGGAAAGACACGTGACATTGCGGCCGGGCCGCCCGGCGTACTTGGCCCAGTCTTCGCCCAGGTCCTTCAGATAGCGATCGGGTGTGAGCAGGCCGGCGCGCAGCAGGATGATGGCCTGCATGTACTCAGTGAAGCCCTCGTGAAACCAAAGCAGGCGGGTGTAGTTCTCGCCGGTGTAGTCGAATGGCCCGAGCACCTGGTCGCGGATGCGCTTGACGTTCCAGGCGTGGAAGAACTCATGTGCGGCTAGCTCGGCGAAGCGTTGGTAGGCCTTCTCGTCCTCGAAGCCCATGCCGGCAATGTCGAGGGTGCACGCCGACGCGTGTTCCAACCCGCCGCCCCGTTCGGGCAAGGCGTGGATGATGAACAGGTAGCG
>PMJE01000140.1 GCA_003157315.1 Myxococcales bacterium
CCGGGAAGTCGGCCGAGCACGCGGGCGAACAGGCGCAGGACGTGGCGACCCACCAGGCTGGTGACGAAGACCCCGAGAAAATAGATGATCACCAGCCCGACCGCGATACCGACGAGCGGATAACGCAAGGGAAAGATCCGCTGCGTGAACGCGTCGATATAGACCACCACGAAGATGGTTATGCCGAGTGGAATGGCGGCCAGAACGCCCGCCAGGAATTTCGAGCGGAAGTGTGCAGTCAGGCGATTCATGGGGGTTCCTTGCAGTTAAGCATACTACGCGGCCGGGGGTCGCCACGTGTGATCACGAATTGGGTTTGACAGTCCGGCGCGTGGTTCCTACCCTGCTTCCGCAGTGACCAGACCCCACTTTCTCTTGGCCGCGTGGTGGCTGGGCGTGGTGGCTGTCTCGGCCATGCTTCCGCGCTCGGCGTGGCCGCAATCACCGTCATCCCAGCCCGCGCCCGCCATCTTTCCCCTGTCCGAGGTGCGCCCTGGCCTGGTGGGCGAGGCGGTCACGGTCTTCGAGGGNNGTCGACGGCAAGCTCATGGGCGCGATCGCCTACGGCTGGAGCTTTGCCAAGGAAGCCCTGGCCGGCGTCACCCCCATCGAAAGCATGCTGGCGGGGAAACAGCGCCCACGCCGTCCGCCCGGCGATCCATTCTTGCTCGACAATGGCCCTGCCCTCGCGTCTGGGCCGGCGGACCAGCCCGCTGCCGCACCAGCGCCTCCTGACGGCGAGCCGCGCCTGCAGCCAGCGTCCCTGCCCCTAGCCGTTTCGGGCATCTCTGACGCTGGCATGCGCGACCTGGGCGAAAGCTTGCGTCCCTTCGGACTGGTTCCGGTGCGCGCGGGCGGCAGCGGCGGGAAAAAACTGACGGGCACGCTGGCCGAAGCTGTGCAACCCGGCGCAACCGTGGGGGTGGGCCTGATTCGCGGGGACATCAGCGCGGTAGCCATGGGCACCCTGACCCAAACCGACGGCGGAATCGTGATCGCGTTCGGGCATCCCCTGCTGGGCCTGGGTGAAGTCAATCTGCCCCTGATTTCCGGCGAGGTGCACGCCATCGTGGCTAGCCTGTCCAGCTCGCTCAAACTGGCCTCGCCGCTGACTGAAATAGGTGCGGTGGTGCAGGACCTTCCCACCGGCATCGTGGCCGAGCTCGGCCGCCACGCCCCCTCGGTGCCCGTCGAGGTGCTGGTCACTGCGCGCGGTGAGAAGAAGAGCCGCTTCTTCGCCCAGGTGGCGCTACACCGCCGGCTACTTCCGTTGCTGGCGAGCACGGTTATCAGCAGCGCCCTCGGCGAGGTCGAGCCGGATGTGACCGACATGGTGATCGCCATCAACACCCGTCTGGAGGTGCGGGGCGCCGGCAGCGTGGAAATTCACGACCAGCTCTTCTCGGCCGAGGGGCTGTCGAGCCGCTTGCTGGCGCAGGCCCGGGGCACGAAGGCACTGGCCGACCTGCTTGGCAATCCCTTCGAGCCAGCGGTGATCGAACGAATCGGGGTGGAGATTCGGGTGGAGTACCGCAGCGACGTGGCCGAGATTGTCGGCGCTTCCTTGCCCGACGAGCGCGTGCGGCCGGGTGAGACCCTGCCCCTGCGCGTAGTTCTGCGCCCCTACGCGGGCAAGGAATTCGTCGAGGTCGTGCCAGTGTTGGTTCCGCGCGCGCTGGCCGGCAAGAGCATCAAGATCGACGTGGCGGCGGGCGCGTTGGTGCGACCCGATGTGCCCAAGCCCGAGACCCTGCGCGGCCTGATGGAGAACTTGCGCGTCTCCTACCCGGGCAAGTCCATCGTCGTCAGCGTGAGCACGCCCGATAGCGGCGTCTCCTTGCGCGGCTGTCTGATTCCCAGCCTGCCCGACTCGGCTCTGGACACCCTTCGCTCTGCCAGTCAGACCCGCCGCGCTGACGCGTACCGGGTAGCAAATCGAACCCTGCACCCGTGCGATCGCCTGATGAGTGGCCGACAGGAGCTGACGGCGCGAGTGCGCCCCATCGGGGCACGGTAAATCACTTCACCACACGCAGTTGGGGCCGCCGCCGCCGGCGCGTCTGTGCGCGCATGAGCATGCCGTCACTCTCGATCTCGGCTTCTTTCGCTTGCGCCGATAGCGGGACGGAATGCAACCAGGGCTCGTCAATCGCCAGCATCTCTGCGCCGTCAGTCACCCGACGTACGGGTACGGGCAAGCAACCGTCATCCCCCTGGCCAAAGAAGCACAACTCGCGCGGGACGTGCTCGCGGTAGAGCACGCCGCAGCCGTTGGTACAGGCAACCACGTAGACGGCCGACCAAGGCACGTAGGTCCGATGCGGAACCCGAGAAAATGACAGAGTGGCGCTCACCCCAGCGGCCGTGACTTCCAGGTCGGAAATGGGAACCGGCATGCTGCGGCCGTACTGCAGGACCAGATGGGCCTGAGAAGAGAACGGAGCCGGCACCACCACGCCAGGCCGGCGCGCGTCCAGGTGCAGAGACACCCAGCCTTCGCTGAGCAAAGTCAGAAACGCGTCCTGTTTCGATGGTCTCTCACTGCCGTCCATGGCTGCCCCCACGGGCCAAAGACTCGCAGAAACCCCGATCTCTTACCTCTCCAAACCTGGGTGTGCCAGGACCAGATCAAATCGGGAGCAAAGCTTTGGACCCGAACGACCTTCTGCGCTACTCTTGTGGACCTACAGTGTCGGCAATCTCGTGACGCCTTTGTCTTCCCGCCGCCGGCTGCGCGATTCGCTATAATGCATCAACCTTGGCATTGGTTATGAATCGGCCGCGACTTTTCCCCAACCCACTCCCCCTCTCCTCCCCGCCCCGAGCGCTTTCGGGGTGGCGGGCTCGCCTGGCTAGTGACCCTATTCCGCGCTTGCTGCGTGAGGGTACTCCCAGCGTGCTGGCGCGTGTGCGTCGCGATCTCATCGACGACAGCGAGGCGCCCACGGCGCATGAGATCGCCGGATACCGCGAGGTACAGGCGGTGCTGCGCAAGATGGAGAGCGATGGCAGCTACCTGCCACGCGCGCCGGAAAAGGGGATGGGCAGCGACAAATTCGCGATCTGTCTGGCCACCGTGCGCGCGCTTGACCGCTTGGCCGACCTGGGCCTGCGGGTCGAGGACGAGGGCGGGGCCACTCCCCAGTTGCACAAGATGGCGGAGGTAGTCCTGGCTTCCCAGACGAGCGATGGCGGGATTGCGGATCTCGCGCTTGCCGACACGCCCAATGCTCGTCCCAAGACGGTCGCCCTGCACTTTCACGGTTGGGCCATTTCCGCCCTCTGTCGGACCGGATTCGAGACAGACCCAAGGGTCGAAAAGGGCTTTCAGCTCATCTTGTCCCAGCGTCAGGACGACGGGGGCTGGGCCTGGCGGGGTGTGCGCACGGACTCGGCGGCGCGACCGTCCAGCCACTTGGTGACCGGCATGGTCTTGCGCGCCTTTGCTTCGTCCAGCCAGCGCTGCACCTCGCGCGAGGCGCGCCGGGCGGCGGAGCTTTTGGCTACGCGTTTCCTGCAGCCTGATCGCTATGAGGACCGTAAGGCACCCTCCTATTGGGAGATTCTGACTGAGCCCCGCTTCTTCACCGACGTGCTGGATGCACTCGATACCATCACCAGCGTCGGGCTCGGCAAGGAGAACTCGGGCGTGCGCACCGCCGAGGCCTATCTGCGTTCGCGCCAATCTTCTGATGGCTTGTGGTACCCGGGCCCGCCGGTCAAGGGCGAAAGCCCGGTGGTGCGCTCGGCGGGCAAGGCGGGGGGCAAGAAAGCTGGCAAGGACAAGGATGTGGCGGATGCCATTTGGCTGACCTTGCGGGTGCTGGTGGTCCTTCGCCGGATCAACTAGTCGCATGACCGCTGAGCTTCGCCACGACTTTCGGGTCGAGGAGGTACGGGCCATCCACGATCTGCCGTTGCCTGAATTGCTCTTCCGCGCGCAGCAGGTGCACCGCCAGCATCATCGACCCGACGAAGTGCAACTCTGTGCCCTGCTTTCGGTGAAGACCGGCGCCTGCCAAGAGGACTGCGCGTACTGTGCCCAATCGACGCGCTACTCGACAGCGGTGCAGCCGGCCCGCATGCTGAGCCGCGAGGATGTGGTGCAGGCGGCGGAGCGAGCGCGGACTGCGGGGGCCACGCGCTTTTGCATGGGCACCGCCTGGCGCGACGCCAAGGACGGACCCGCCTTCGAGTCGGTGCTGGACATGGTGCGCGCCGTGCGGGGCGTGGGCCTGGAGGCATGCCTGACCATGGGCATGCTGACCGACGAGCAGTGCCGCCGCTTGGCTGAGGCGGGACTCACCATCTACAACCACAACATCGACACCTCGCCCGCGTTCTATGGATCGATCATCACCACCCACACCCAGGACGACCGCCTGGCAACCCTGGCGCGAGTGCGGCGCGCGGGCCTGCGCATTTGCTCCGGTGGGATCATCGGCATGGGCGAATCGATCGACGATCGCTGCGCCATGCTGGCCACGCTGGCCCGGCTTGACCCGCACCCGGAAAGCGTGCCCATCAATGCGTTGGTGCCCATCACGGGCACACCGCTGGCTGACCGGCCGCCGGTGGACCCGCTGCAGTTCGTGCGCGTGATCGCCACAGCTCGCATCATCATGCCGCGCTCGCAGGTGCGACTCTCGGCCGGTCGCGCGACGCTGACCCGCGAGGCACAGGTGCTGTGCTTCGTGGCCGGGGCCAACTCGATCTTCTACGGCGAAAAGCTGCTGACCACGGGCAATCCCGACGTGCAGGCCGACCAGCAACTGCTGCGCGATGCCGGCCTGCGCCCCGCACCGCCGACGCATTGAAAACTAGCTCCGCAGTTCCTCACCGCGCAGCAGGCGACCGATGTTTTGCTTGTGGCGCCAAAAGACCAGGATTGTGGTCGCCCCAGCGAAGACCAGGTTGGGACCAGTGCCCGCGTGGAACAACCAGAGGAAGGTAGGAAAACTGGCGACTGCCGCCAGAGAGCCGACGGATGAAATGCGAAACGCTGCAAACAGCGCGGCCCAGACAACCAGGCAGATGAGCGCGGGCCCTGGCGCCAGGGCCAGGCCCGCGCCGAGCGAGGTGGCCACCCCTTTGCCGCCGCGGCCCTTCAGGAATATGGAAAAGACCTGCCCCAGCACTGCAGCCAGCCCCGCAGCCGCCGGCAGCCAGGCTACTTGCGTGAGGAGCCCGCCGGCTTCGCCGGCGGCGTGCCACCGCAGGAGGGCACGGGAACCCTCCCAGGGTTCCCATGTCAGATTGAACAGTTGGGCCGCGAGCACAACCGGAACGGCTCCCTTGCCCGCGTCGACCAGGAGCACCAGAGCCGCCCAGCGCCGGCCTAGGGCGCGACCGACATTGGTGGTGCCGATGTTGCCACTGCCCACCTTGCGCAGATCCACGCCCTTGGCACGCGCCACCACTACACCGGTCGGAAACGAACCCAGCAGGAAGGCGCCGACTAGGAAGAGGATCTGCATGATCCTGCGATTGTAGCCCTAGCGCGACTCGAAGTCGGCACCCATGGGCGCCGCAGGGTGTAGATCTGGCCAAGCGGGCGTCATCGCTATCGGCGCGGTCGAGGAAGCTGGAGCGGCATCTACCAAATGACCTTCACGCCGTAAGTTCCGAACACCTGGTCCACGGTGACCAGTGGCAGATCCTCTGCCTGTGACTGCGCGATGAGGACCCGGTCAAAGGGATCGCGGTGCGGACCAGGTAGGCTACCGGCGCGCTGGGCATGGTTGACCGCAATGGGCAACGGCACAAAGCCCTGACCAGCGAGGCATCCCGCGACATCGGCCGCGACCACTGCAGCGCCGGGCAGCTTGCCCAGGCGGAACTTCGTGCATATCTCCCAGGCCGACGCGGCGCTGACCAGCACAATGGTTTCGTCACTGGCGATCAGGTGTCGCACGCGCTGGGACAGGCGCCGGTCACCGTCCAGCCACCAAAGCAGGGCGTGGGTGTCAAGCAGGACCCTCACCGATCACTTCTCCCACGCGTCGAGTTCGCTGGCGGGGAGTGGCTCAAAGAACGCCGCTGTCGTCCGGGCCTTGCCCTTGAGGGCGCCGAACCTGCGTTTGCGTGGCGTCGCCTTGAAGGGGACCAGGCGAACCACAGGCGTGTCGCCGCGGGCGATCACGACTTCCTCGCCAGCACAGGCTTTCTTGATTAGCCTCGAGAGATCGGTTTTGGCCGCGTGGATCGTCGTGCGCATCATCGGGATGTTAGCTAATCTAGATTAGCTAAGCAAGTCACTTCGGCTAGCCGGGACCCAGCGCGAGCTAAAGAACTGCCCGACCTGCTCCAATTCCTCGGTGCGTGGGCATTCGGCGGGCAGGCTGGCAAGCAGCATGGGGCCGTAGCGACGGCGGGCGATGCGGCCGTCGAGAATGGCCACTACGCCGCGATCGCTGCGCGTGCGTACCAGACGGCCAAAGCCTTGCTTGAGCGCCAATGCGGCGCGCGGGAGCTGGAAGCTATTGAACGGATCGCCGCCATCCTCACGGATGCGCTCGATACGTGCCGCGGTCAGCGGATCGTCGGGCACGGCAAAGGGCAAGCGATCAATCACCACCAGGGAAAGCGCCTCACCGGGAACGTCCACGCCCTGCCAGAAGCTTTGCGTGGCCAGCAGGACCGAGCCGAGCTGCTGGCGGAGGGTGGCGAGCAACACGTGGCGCGGTCGTTCCCCTTGCACCAACAGCGGGAAGCCACCGTCGGCACGCAGGCGCTCCTCGGCGATGCGCAGGTTGCGAAAGCTGGTGAAGAGCAAGAGCGCCCGGCCCCGCGAGAGCCGACATAGCTGCAAAGCGCGCTCGGCAGCCGCAGCGGCGAACCCCTCGTGGGTTGGATCAGGAAGATCGACCGCCAGATAGAGCAGGGCTTGCTCGCTGTAGCGGAAGGGCGAGGGAAAGCTCGCCTCGCTGGCGGTGTCGGTCAAGCCGAGCCGGCTGCGGATGTAGTCGAAGCGCCCTCCGGCGCTAAGCGTGGCCGAGGTGAAGACGATGGGCCCCGGGTGGCGGTCGAAGCTCTCGCGCAGAAAAGGCGCAGCATCCACCGGCGAAGCGCGCAGGGTAAGATTGCGGCGGGATACCACCACCCAACGGATCGAGTCGCGCCGGGCCGTGCCGACGATTTCGGCGAAATCGGTGCGCATGGCATCGGCCCGTCGCGAGAGCCCAGCCAGTGCCGCAGCCTTGGACTGCGACGGAGGGTGTGGCCGCTCGACTTCGCTGCCATCGTCTTCGCTCAAACGCGCGCACATGGCGGTCGTCTCTTCCAGGACGTTGTCCAACTCGTGGTAGCGCTGCAAGACCTCGGTGGCCCACAAATCGTCGGGCATTTCCACGCGCACCTCCTCGCCACTGCCGCGCAAAGCCGGCAAGCGGCTGCGCAGGGTTTCTGACAGCAGTTGGGTCGCAGCCTCCATCCGGCGCGCCGCGGATTCCACCCGGCCGGCTTCAAGCTGGGGCGCGGGCGCGCGCAGCAGGTCGCGCGCCAGGGCGAAGAGCCGGGCGTTGGAAACCTGCACGCCAAATACCTCGGTGGCGATGTCTTCGATCTGGTGGGCTTCATCGAAAACCACCAGCTCGTAGGGCGGCAGCACCTGGGCGTCGGGCCAGCGGCTGCGCAGGGCGAGGTCGGCGAGAAACAGGTGATGGTTTACCACCACGACACGAGCCCCCAGCGCCCGCCGTCGCATCTGGGTGATGAAACAGCGGTCGACATAGGGGCAACGGTTGCCCAGCCGCATCTCCGGGCTGGAGGTGATCTCGCGCCAGATGGGTGCGCTGTCAGGCACGCCGTCGAGATCCGCCCGATCGCCGGTCGTGGTGGTCGCTGCCCAGGCGCGCACGCGCTCGGTTTCGTGCGACTTGGTGGCGGCAATTTCGAGCTGCTTGCTGTGCTCGTCGAAGCGGCGCAGACACAGGTAGTTGGCCAGTCCCTTCATCACCGCGAAGGTGAACGGCTCGGCCAGCACGCGTTGCAGGCGCGGCAGATCCACCCCGGCGATCTGATCCTGCAGGGTGCGCGTGCCGGTGCTGACCACTACCTTGCGGCCGGAAAGAATTGCCGGCACCAGGTAGGCGATGGTCTTGCCGGTGCCGGTGCCTGCCTCGGCCAACAAGCGTTCGTCCATGTCGATCGCCTGCGCCACCCGTTTGGCCATGGCGAGCTGGCCAGGGCGCGGCTCGAAGCCCGGCAGTTGCTCGGCCAGCAGGCCGCCGGGGCGCAGGATCCGGGCGACGGCTTTTTCGAGCGTCACAGCCTCCGCATCGCTACTATCGACGCCGGGCCGTCGTCTGCTGCCAGCCCGCTCGCGGTCACGCTGCGGAAAAAGCAGGAGGTCGCGTTGGTGTGGCACGACGGCCCATTGGCATCAACGATGTAGAGGATCGCGTCGCCGTCGCAGTCCAGGCGCAGGTCATGCACGCGCATGGAATTCCCCGAGGTCTTGCCCTTCTCCCAAAGCTCATTGCGCGAGCGGCTCCAGAAGGTGGCCAGGCCATTCTGTACCGTGGCCCGCAGCGCCTCGGCGTTGGCCCACGCCAGCATGCGCACCACGCCCGTGGCGCGGTCTTGCGCAATCACCGGCACCAGGCCATTCGAATCGAACTTCACGGCAGAAAGTAACGCATCCGCATTTCCGATCATGATGAACATGTTTAGCGCATTTTTGGCGTCCGCGCCGACCAGACCCTGGTCTTTGGCTCAACGTTCGGGGGGCCGGCGGACCATGTCGAGCCTGCGTGTGGGACAACTGCACACCGCTTGACGCTGTTGTCACACGGAATGTGGGCGCCGGTCGGTACGCTGGGGCCGCGGGGTGCGATCCGGCCAGTCGATGGCAGACGACGCACTGGACTGGCTGGCTGAATTGATGCCGATCCCATTTGTGTCATGGTGTGCAGTTGATCCTATTGTTGCGGTACCGTCGCCAAGTAAGCCGATCCGGTAGCGAGAGACGCGCTCCAGTTCTGCCCGCCAGGTCGCTCGCATGCGTCCAAAGCTGGGCAGGTGGGGATTTCATACCTCACAAGTCGGCACGGCCTTGTCGATGGACGGGTACCCAGAGATGAAAGGAAGTACCATGGCAAGGGTAGCATTGAAGGCCTTGTCCGGATTATTGGCCCGAGCTGGTTTGGTCTTGTTGATGTCTTCGATCGGCTGCGACCAAGGTTCATCGGCTCGCAGTAGTGGCGCCTCGGGTGGCTCCACGCCCAGCCAGGGCGGCAGCGTGTCAGCAGGCGGCAGCGCGCCCGGTGGATCCGCGGTCACGGGCGGAAACGGCGGCTCGGCAGGCGCGGGCGGCGGTCTAGCTGGTGCGGGCGGCACGGCAAGCGGGGGTACTGCAGGCGCCACAAGTGGCGGCGCAGGCGCGGCCGGCAGCGGTGGTATTGCGGGCAGCATCGGCTCGGGTGGCAGCTTGGGGAGCGGAGGTTCTGGAGCCACGACTGGCACCGCCGTCGCCGGCGGTGCCGGAAGCTCGGGTGGGACGGTTCGCACCGGGGGTATTGCCCCAAGTGGGGGGGCGACGCTAACTGGCGGCACTCCTCCAAGCGGAGGCAGCAAGCCGGCCGGGGGTATTACAACGGCCGGTGGTGCGACAGCATCCGGGGGTACTACGACAACCGGCGGCACCAAGACAGCCGGCGGGGCCACCGCAACCGGCG
>PMJE01000061.1 GCA_003157315.1 Myxococcales bacterium
CCCACTACAATGCCGGATGGGCCATTATTGTTGTATCAGCTCGGAGGTCGCGGGATTCTCAGTCGCCTCCGGCAAGGTGTAGCGTTTTCTTCTTCGCCCTTTGCTCAGATCGATCCCTTCCAGCAGCATCCCCAGTTCCCAGGCCGCGATCTCCCGCCGTCCCGTCTGGGCGAATGGAAACTGGAACGTCCCCGCCTCCAGCCGCTTGTACCAGATCACCCACCCGTCCCGGTCCCAGTACAGGATCTTCAGCCGGTCGCTGCGCTTGTTGCAGAACACCAGCAGGTGGCCGGAGAAGGGATTGCAGCGGATGATGTGTTCGGCCATCATCGACAGGCCGTCGAAGCTGCGTCGCATATCGCAGGCCACCGTGCACAGGTACACCTTGATGGCCGCCGGGAAGCTCAGCATCCCGGCTCGTCCAGCGCCGTCAGCACCGAGCGCAACGTCGCCTCGTCGACGCCCTTGGCGATGCGCAGCCGGCGCCCGCCGGCCAGCACCAACTCGATACCGGCATCCGGGGCGCCGGCCTCGCCGCTGACCAGGGCGAAGCTCGCCGCGCCGGCCGGCTTCTTCGGTTGAGGAGCCGGCTTGGCGGCCAGGTGCCGCTGCCACCAGTAGAACTGGCTCTCGTGCAGCTTGCGCTGCCGGCAGAACTCGCGGATCGACAGGCCGCTCCGCGCGGCGTCGTGGACGGCCTTCCGCCAAAACCGCGCCTTCTCCACATCCGGCTTATGCCCCACGTCCCACCTCCTCGGCTGCTGATGGCGAAATGTGCGCGCACCTCGGCCACGCCTCGCCAACATCGGGAAGTATGGACCCTCAGTTCAGAATCCGGAAGATGGGTTCACAGGACGCGTACGGTGATCCCATGTTGCGCGTCAGCCGCGGACCAGCGCGGCCGCCCACCGGTCCGGTAGCAACTCCTCGAGCCGGTTCTGTGGGTGAGCGCTGATCCGCGCGAACACGTCGCGGAGATAGGCAAACGGATCGATGTGATGCCGCTTCGCCGTGGCCACCAGACTGCTCAGCACCGCCGCGGTATGTCCGCCGTTGTCGCTTCCGAAGAACGTCCAGTTGCGCCGGCCCACCGCCACCCCGCGCAGACTCCTCTCGGCGCCATTGTTGTCTATTTCCAAGTCGCCATCCGTCGCGTAGCGCACCAGCGCGTCCCAGTTCGACAACGTGTAGGCCATAGCCTGCGCGATGGGACTCTTCGGCAGCACGTGAGGCCGCTCCCGTTCCAGATAAGCCTTCAGGTCGTCCAGCAACGGCTGCGAGCGCTCTCGCCGCAACGCCAGCCGCGCCGCCGCGTCCAGCTTGCCCTCCCGCGCCTGGCGCTCGACGTCATACAGCAGATGGATGTAAGCCAGCACCACCATCGAGCGCATGATGTCAGACGACTGCGCCTCGTAAAACTTCCGGCGCCCGTGCGCCATGCACGCGACCTCAGTTACACCGCGCTCGGGCTCCTTATAAAGGTGGTCGTAGCCGGAGTAGGCGTCCGCCTGCAGATATCCGCGAAAGTCCTTTAGAAACTCATCTGGCCCGTCCCGGCTGCGATTGGGTGTGTAGTCGTAAACCGTGTAAGGATGCTCCGCATCGCCGACGTAGGTCCAGATCCGGCCGGTGCGCGTGCGTGGCAACTCCGGATCCAAAACCGGAACCGGCGTGTCGTCGGTCTGCACCACTTTCGAGCTCAGCGCCCGCTGCTTCATCAACTGGTACAGCGGATCGACCAACTCGGCGCAGTCCGCCATCCACCCGCACATGGTCTGCCGCGAAAGCTCCACGCCTTGCCGGGCGAAGATCGATCCCTGCCGGTTCAGCGGAAGATGGTCGCCGAACTTGCTCACGGCCACCTGCGCCAGCAGGCCCGGCCCCGCCAGGCCCTTCTCGATTGGCGCCGCCGGCTTTTCCGCCGTGACCACCGTGCAGCCCTTGGGGCAGGCGTACTTCTGGCAGGCGTGCTCGATCACCTCGAGCGAGGCGGGCACATATTCCAACTCCTCGCGAATGTCTTCGCCGATGTGCTTCAGCTCGCCGTGGCACTGGGGGCACTGACGCTCGGCTTCGGGCACGTCGTACACCACACGCCGCCGTTGGAGCGACTTCGGCAAGGGCTGCCGACCATGTCCCTGGGGAGTGGGCCGTGGTTCCGCCGCCGCCGCTTTCGGCTCGGGCGGCGGCTCTTGCCCCGTGCTGGCGATCTGGGCCGCGAACATGAACAACTGGTGCTCGTCCACCCGCTCGCGTTTCTGCCCGTAACGATTGCGCAGCAGCTGCTCGAGCCAGTGCTGAACCCGCTGGAGCTCGCGCTCCTTGGCCGCCAGCTCAGCACTGGTGGCGTTCAGTTGCGCGGTGGTCACCTGCAGTTCAGCCAGGGTGCGGAGCAGCATCTGCTGCAGCGCGGCGGCGTCGGTGGGCAGGTTGTGGGGATCGATCTCCATCGAGTAAGTAGTAACTTACTCCGACTTACTCGAATAAGTCAACAATAAAGAACAAAGGATGCTATTATTGGGCATTCCGGCATCCTAGTGGGTTAAGCAGGCAGAAGGCCGGAGGTCCAGGCCGCCACAGTGGAAGTAGATGGCGGTGACGAAGTTGGCCTTGTTGCGGAACCCTCGGGCGGTGTACTTGACCCATTGGATCTTGGAATTGAGGGATTCGCTGGCGGCGTTCGTGACGCGGAGCTTCAGATAGGTTACGACGTTTTCAAACCGGCGCTTGAGCATGCGCGCCTTCTCGATCATGGGGCGCAACCGGCTGCGCACCGCCCAGTTGTGCCACCAGCGGAAGTGCTTGCGCGCCGGACGTTCGTAGGTATAGCCGAAGAAAGCCATCATGGCCTCTTTGAGCGCCCAGGCACGGGCCGTCTTCAGATTGCTGTCGCGTAGCGCGGCGAACTCCTTACGGTCGTCCGCTTGCATGCGGGCCNNTGCTTGTTCTCCCGGCGGCGCACCTGGTCCACGGCTTCCGACAGATGCTTGGCGATATGGAACTTGTCGAAGACGATCTTGCCGTCGGCCTCGGGCAGATGTCGGCGTGTCGAGTTGACGTAGGGGTCCCACATGTCCATCGCCACCGCCTGCACGCCCGCCTTCTGATCCTCTGTGAGGGCGTCCCAGAACCCATCCATGCTCTCCTCGGAACGGCCCTCGGCGACGAACAACACCCGCGCGCCATCCAGATCGTTGACCAGAGTGCAGTAGCGATGGCCGCGCGTGAACGACTTCTCGTCCACACCCAGATGGGCGACCACCTCCTGCTGGCGCCGGGCCAAGCCGCGCTCGACGGCGCGC
>PMJE01000138.1:0-141 GCA_003157315.1 Myxococcales bacterium
TTGGCCCAGAGGTTGCCGTACCAAGTGAAGAATCCCCCGGTCTGCTCGGTGTGCGCGCCGAACTGCTGCCCGGTCGGGTTAGCGTTGATGGAATTCTGCACGGTGATGTTGGTCATAGTGGACTTGCTGTTCGACGCGTCG
>PMJE01000138.1:183-3918 GCA_003157315.1 Myxococcales bacterium
GATCAGGTTGCTGGCATCGAGCAGATTGATCCCGCTCTTCGAACTGTCGGGGTCGAGCAAGCCCTGGCGGAAGCGGAAGTAGCGCACAATCACGTTCGTCGCAGCATTGAACGAAACCTCTCCCGCCATGACACCGACGCCGTCGCCAGGCGCCGTCTGACCCGCGATGGTTAGGTTGCTCTTGACCGACACCGGCGATTGGAGAACGATATAGCCACCGACGTCGAAGACCACGATGCGGTTTCCCGCGCTGACCGCATCGCGGAACGAGCCAGTGCCGNNGAGCGCGCCGGGAAATGCAACGGCCGGGCCGGAGGGGATCGACCCGCCTGCGCCGGATTGGCCGGCAGTGCCGCCGGAACCCGATGACCCGCCCCTTGCCGTGGCGCCTCCCGATCCCGTGCTGCCGCCTGAGACGATTGTTCCGCCCCTACCCCCTGTCGCTCCGCCTGCGCCGATGGTCGTGCCTCCCGTGGCTCCGCCCCGCCCGCCGGCCGAGCCGCCAGTGGCAGTGCTGCCGCCAGCCGCTCCGCCAGTAGCAGTGCTTCCGCCGGCCGCTCCACCCGTGCGAGTCGTGCCGCCGGTTGTGCCACCCGCGCTCGTGACTCCGCCAGTGCTGATCGAGCCGCCGGTGGGCGCGTTGCCGCCGGAGCTGACTGTGCTGCCACCCATCGTCCCGCCCGCGCTGCTCACACCTCCCGTGGCCGTCACACCACCGCTGGTAACGGTACCACCCGAGCCCGAGCGTCCGCCGGTTGCGCCACCCGAATTGGAGGTGCCGCCCGTGCCGTTGTCGCCTCCAGTGCCTGGGTTGGAACTGCTGCCTCCCGCTCCTCCACTGGCTTTAGCTCCAGCGCTGTCATTCGAGCACGCGCTAACTAGGGCAGTGCCCAGGATGGTGATGCCCAACAGAACTTGGCGATTGCTCATGGTGCCGCCTTTCGGAAGATCTCTCTAGTTTCGCTCCCCTCGGTCGCCGAATCCAGAGGGGTTTTTGCTCAAACGGCAAGGAGCGCCGCCGTCCGTCTGCGCCACGAATCGCTGTTGTTCACCTGTGGGACTTGGCTGACTCAACCCTAGAGCTGCCCCACAGGGGCGCAAGCCGCAGGGACTCGCGCGCCAATTCGATCATGATGATGGCGAAGCCAATCAGCAGAAGGAAGCTCTGGTAGGTGTAGCGCGAGTCGGTCCACCCCTCGGCCAGGGTGAAGTACTGGCCCACCGCCATGAGCGCCAGCACAACAAAGACAACCGCGAAGCTTCGATTGCGTTCAGCATCCGGGCCCGAAACCGCGACAGCCAGCGGCAACAAGAATACGTAGTGGCAATAATAGTTGGACGGATAGAAATAGAACGGAATGAGCAGGAGACCAAGAAGGGAGGCCTGTTCCAGGCTGCGTCCACGGCACGCAATAAGCACCAAGGCCGTTACGATGAGGTTGACCAGGAGGAAAAGCGGGCGGCGCGCGGCAAAGGTCGTACGCTGCATTATTTCCCAATTATCCGGGGCGTGCCTCTGCGCAATGCCCTTGGACGAATAGTCGGGATCAAAGGCCAGAACATTGCGCAGGCCCACGTTGTTCGAACTGGGGCCAGTCGCATGGATCTCGATCTTTTGATACCACTTGCCCCAAGAATCTTGCGCGCCGAACAGGGCGGACGTGATGGCAACCAATACAATCACGCAAACCGCTGCGCCGGTGAAAGCGCGCAAGGCCGGCCGCTCGGCCGCCCGAAGCTCCGCGAACTTGGGGATGCGTCGGTGCGCGCGCCAATAGTCGACGACGAACCAGACCAGGGGCACGGCCAGGAAGAACGTAGCCATGGCGGGAAACGCGCGGATAAGTCCGCCATAGGCGATGAGTGCGCCGCCCAGGAAAGGCCAGCGCAGTTTGATGGCACAGGCCCCCAGCCCCAGGGCCACCAGCCAATCCTGGCGCAAGGTCGAGCCCATTAGATTCGAACCGAAGTTGTAGAAGTCGCTGGCCCCCCACAACACCGCCACATAGAGCATCACCCGCAGGCCAAACGCGCGCCACACCATGAAGAAGAAGAAAAGCACCAGCAATGGATCGATCAGCCCAGCCAGCGACAGGGTCCATTCGTTGGCGGGCGCGTGCCTGAAGATGAAATAGGCGGGCAGGACCCAGACCGGTGTGGCGTTGCCCCCGTGATCCACCATGCCGCCGAGAAAATCCCGATCCCCCATGGTGTCGTTGAAATATTTGATATCGCGTTTGAACTCCTCCCACCGTTCTGGGGTGAAGCGCGCACGCATCTTGGGCAACTCGTCGGCCAGTTCGAGTCCCGATCGCATCTGGCCGTCACGCAGGTCGCGCAGGTAGATACTGGGGAGCCGGTCAGGCGAAAAGTCGGGGTGGTTGTCGATGTACGCGGCTAAGCTGGCCGCGTACAACCCGTCGAAGCGCAGTTCGCGGAAGTACTTGGCCACCGGGAAGTAGTGGCGCATATCCCAGGTATGCACCAGCGTGCGCCGACCCTTGGCATGGTCGAGAAACTGCGGCATGCCGAAGTGGTAGTAGGTGCCAAACGCGGTCACCGCACACAGCGCGAGGGTGCCGATAACCGCGGCGCGGTGGGGCTCCCCGAATCGCTTGAGCAACGCCTCTTTGATCACCACCAGCGCGGCCAGCGCAGCCACCAAAGCGCGAAGCTGAGGTTCTTGGTCGAAGAAGGGATAGGCATTCGCCAACTCAGCGGCCAGCATCCAGCCAGCAGCAACCGCCGCCAGGAGCAGGACATAGTGCGCGCGCGCCATCCTCCGGCGATGAAGCAGGATGAAAATCCCAGCCAGAACTCCGAAAACCACCACCTTGATGTTGATGGTTTCGCTCACCGGCACGCCGTGAGTGCGTACCACTGCGGGCGGCCACACCTCCGGGCACTGGGGGTAAAGCGCGATCTCACTCACGCTGTAAAGGGCGTCACCCCCTGTGGCGGAGAGACGGACATAGCGAGCGCTGGCCTGCAGTCTCTGCGTGCGCACGCGCATGCCCGGTCCCCCCTCAGCGTCCACCCGCCAGAGCGGCTGCCAGTGCACGCGGTCCTCCGATCCCGAGAGAAAGTACACGTCGTTGTTGTCGGCCTGCACGAGGGCGCAAGCCAGTGGCACGTCGTCGCCTAGGCTGTACTCAACGAAGGATTGCGCCGAGGAAAAGCGCGAGGTCACGTCGGTGAGCCACTCGTCGCCTTCGTTGCTGTAGATGCCGTCGGTCAAACGCTCCGCGTTCCTCACGCCCTCGCTGTGCGTGGGCTGCTTGCCTGCGATCAAGCTTTGCGGCTCGGCCAGCGCGGCGCTGGAAACTGCACCTGCCATGACGAAGAGAACGGCTGCAGGCAAGGAAATCCCACACGAACCTCTTCGCACGGCCCGAGTGAGGAAGCGCACACAAATGGTCTGGCACATGACCGCCAGACGCTACGTGGGGCACGCAGTGCCGTCAACAGCCCCGTTCCGAATCCTCCCGGCACCGTCGGCGAAACTACTGTCTGGCAGCCAAGCGCTCGAGACGAGCGCCGCGCAGGCGGGTCTCGCTCAGATACTGTCTGATCGTACCATCGACGGATTCGTTGAACCGCACTTGTCCTTCGGCAATCTCACGCAGCGCGGCGACGCCGGGCTTATTGTCGCACCTGACTAGCGGCCTGGCGCCCCCTGAGATCTGGCGCGCTCGCTCAGCGGCGAGAATCACCAAGGCAAATCGGTTGGGAACC
>PMJE01000138.1:3935-8527 GCA_003157315.1 Myxococcales bacterium
AGAGGAGTTCCTAGCCATGCCGCCAGCTACCATCAATTGGAGCGATCTGGAGATCGCTTTCGAGCGCAACTCTCCTGAGCAGGAAAGTTTCCTCGACCTCGAAAATGGGGACCTACTTTCCATCGTGGAAGGCGAGCCCGACGCCGCCGCCCGGCGGGCCAAGGTGGCCAACAACCCGGACCGCTATGTTCGAGTGGATCCTGCGTCGTCGCGCGAGCAGTACCGTTGGATGGAACGATTTGTCAACTCGGTGCAAGACCAGCCCCTGCGCGAGCGGCTGCTCGTCGCGATAGACGGCAAGGGTGCTTTTCGCCGGTTCAAGGATGTGTTGCTGGCCTTCCCTGCTGAGCGCGAGCGCTGGTTCGCCCATCGTTCCGAGCTGCTGCACCTGCACATCCAAACCTGGATCGAGCACACGAAGATCGAGGTGGCGAGTCCGCCTCCCTGGGGTCAGGTGACTGCACAAGCAGAAACCGCCGATCTGCCGCGTCCCATTCACACCGTAGAGGCCCCGGGCGAGATTCTGCGACGTCAGGCGCGCGACATCCTCGACGAAATACCGGCCTCCGAGTTGCCNNACCGCACTTGTGTTTCTTCAGTTCCTCCGCGAACGCGGCGCGGCCTCATTGCTCGGCGGGCCTGCGCCCGCGCCGGTGGCCCAGCCTCATTCTGCAGACCCGGACAGCCTCGATCCTGCCGATGAGGACGTGCCAGAGAAGGACGCTGCGGCCGAGTAGGAACTCTGGGCGCCTGGTACCGCCTCTCGTGGATTCGTAGCTGATTGAGCGGCCGGATTGACGGCGGCGGAGCCGGTCGCCGGAACCGGTGGCCGGAACCGGAGCCGACGGCCGGATTCGGAACCGGATCCGGCTGCCGGTCCCGGCAAACCGAACCAGTCACGAGTTTTCGAAAAGCGATGCTAGTCGGCTGCCGCACGCGGCGCTGCCGCTGTCTCCGCCTCTGCGGGTGGAACCCAGATCCAGCCCGCGGTTGGGCAGAGGGACGCGAGCTCAGGCGACACAGACCAGGCGTCGCGGCTGCGCAGGTAGCCGGTGTACGCGCAGATCACCGCATCGAAGACATGGTCGCTCTGGCGACATTCCTCGCGCCAAACCCCGGGCGCGAAGCTCAGATCGCGCAATCGAGCCAGAATCTCGATGCGTTTGTCGACTCGCTTCTTGTAGCGGTCGCGAAAACCAAGTAGCTCGAGCGTCGCGCGGGGAAACACTTCGATGAGGCTGTCGTTCAAGGTAAATCGATCAGCCAGCGCGCGCACCAGAAAGCAGGCTCGCGCGGTCAAAGGGCCCATGCCCTGACCCAAGGCTTCGCGGGGCAAGATCCCGCGCCGTCGCAGGAGATATGCCTCAGTGGCTCGCTGGGTGTAGGGCGTGACCGTGGGCTTGCCACCACGAGCGGCGCCCCTTTCACCAGGGCCAGGCGCGAACAGGCGACGCAAGATGACTACTTCGGCGTCGGCGCAGCTGTCCTGACCGGGGCAACTGGCCAGGCTGCACCGGACGCAAGCGGGCAAGGTCAACGGTGCATCCACGCAGACCGCGGCGCCTTCGGCTTGATCACGCACGGCCGCGATCAGGGCGGCATCGTAGAGCGGCGGCTCGTCGGCACGGGGATGCAGGGCCGTGACCGTCACCCCACCCTTGCTTCGCTCCAGCACGGCAAGCGCGGTCTTCTTGCCCTTGCCTCCGCCGAGGTCGATCCCGATGAACCGTTTGAATGGCTTGTGGGTCACTTGCCCTGGCTTTGCCTTCGCTTCCTCTTACATTGTGGCAAGCTATTCTTTCGGTCAATGTGAAAGGAGGACTGGCTCGTCGCGGCTGGGAATTTGCACGGGTGTTGACTCCGCGTTAGTTTGGTCCACGATTGATCAAACTGCCTGGACCGGGGAACCGGCCGGGACGGAGTGCTCGATGAAACGAACGATGTTCAAGTCCAAGTTGCACCGGGTGACTGTCACCCATGCCGACTTGGCGTACGAAGGTTCGGTCACGATCGACGAAGCCCTGATGCATGCGGCGAACATCCTGCCCTACGAGCAGGTCCACATCTGGAATGTGACCAATGGCAGCCGTATCGAAACCTACGCCCTGCCTGGGAAGGCCGCTTCNNGCCCACCGTGGTTCGAGTGGACAGCAACAACCGCATCGTCGACTGTGACCAGGACGAAGAGATGCCAGGTCCGGCGCGACGGTCGGTGTCCTGAGTGATGCTGTCGCGCCTGGAAACGCTGCGCTCACTTGTGGCGCAAGGGACGGCTGATCCCTTCCCGCGCTATGCTCTGGCCATGGAACTGCGAACCCAGGGCCAGTTCCAGGAGGCTTGGCAGATTTTCGAGGGGCTGCTGCAGAGTCACGCCGACTACATTGCGGTCTACGCTCCCGCAGCCGCCACCCTGGTGAGTCTGGGCCGGGACCAGGAAGCCAGGGCTCTTCTGCGCCAGGGAATAGAGCAGTGTCAGCGCAAGGGACAATCCCACGCCCGCGACCAGCTACAAACTGCCCTGGCCGCATTGGAGTAGTGCCGCGGCAGATGGCGCGCAGCGCTGTCGCTGGTTTCTTCGCTCAGCGGCCTCTTGTCTAGGGCAACCGGCGGTCGGTGACCGGCTGCATGGCCGAGAATGCGGCGCTGTGGTTCTTCGAGCCGCTGCCCGAGCCGGTGCGGCTGGTCCTGCCCATCCAGGTCAAGCGCACCAGCAAGCCGCTGCACCTGTCCGCTGTTGCCATTTCGGCTGGCTTGGGCACACCGTATGGCGTGGGTTTGAGACAAGCCCGGTTTGGACTAGGATGGGCCTATGCCTCTCCTCCAAGTCTTCACATCGGCCCCTCCCGCGGACGAACACAAGCGCGCGCACTTGCTCAAGAGTCTGTCTGCGCTGGTGGCTCGTCTGCTCGGCAAGCCCGAGAGCTACGTCATGATCAGCCTACCCGCTCGCGCAGAGATGAGCTTCGCTGGCAGCGGCGCACCCGCATGCTATGCGGAACTGAAGAACGTGGGCATCCTGACGCCCGACCAGGTGGAAAATCTTTCCAAGGTCCTGTGCCAGGAGCTGTGCGCCGGACTGGGCGTTCCCTCGGAGCGGATCTACATTGAGTTCACCAATGCCGACGGCGCCATGTGGGGTTGGAACTGCGGCACGTTTGGATAGCGCAACGTCAGCCGGCTAGAACTCCCACTTACAAGATGCTCGTCGTTCTCCGACGCTACTGGCCCGTGCTGGCCGCCACCGCGGTGTTGCTGCCGCACGCGCGGCTTTTCGACTTCGTGACCGACGACGCCTATATCTCCTTTCGCTACGCTGCCAATCTGGCCAAGCATGGCCAGCTGGTGTTCAACCTGGGCGAGCGCGTGGAGGGCTTCACCAACTTCCTGTGGACGGTGCTGCTGGCTGCGGGAATCAAGCTGGGCCTGGGTCCGGTGGCCATGTCGCGTTTCCTGGGCGTGGCATTTGCCGTGGGCACCTTGGCCCTGGTGGTGCGCATGTCCCTGCGCTTCTCGGGCCAGCGTCCGTCCGCCTGGCACCTGGTCGCGCCCACTCTGCTCGGCGCGATGGGCGCATTTGCCTGCTGGTGTACCGGCGGGCTGGAAACGCAGCTCTTCACCTTCCTGTCTTTCTTGGGATTCGAATTGTTGCTGGCCGAGATTTCTTCGCAGCGCGGTTTCGCCAGCGCAGCGGTCTTCGCCCTGGCCGCCATGACTCGGCCGGAAGGGCTGCTGTTCTTCGGTCTGGGCGGCTTCTTTCGTCTGCTTACCGTGGTTGGTCGCGAACGCCGCCTGCGTCCGCGCCGTCACGAATGGGCATGGCTCGTGCTCTTCGCAGCCCTCTTCGTTCCCTATTTCGTTTGGCGCTGGCGCTACTATGGCTGGCCCTTCCCCAACACGTTCTACGTGAAATCCTCGGGCGGCTCCGGCACCTTGGTGCGCGGCGGGTATTACCTGCGCCGCTTCGCCGAAGACTACGGTGTGCCGTTCTTCATCCTGCTGGCGTTGCTGGGCAGGCCCGCCGCAAGCGATCAGCCGCGCCGCGATCTCTGGCGCCTGACCGGTCTGGTTTGGCTGGCGTTTGCTGCCTACGTGGTCAAGGTGGGCGGCGACTTCATGGGCCTTTACCGCTTCATCTTGCCGGTCGTGCCTTTCGGCGCCGTGATCGTGCAAGAGTCGATGCGCCGGCTATGCCAGCGCCTGCGGCCAGTCGTGGGCACGCCAGTGCTGGTGTTGGCCGGCGTGGCTCTGGCGGCAGCTTTCGCAACGGGCAGCCAGCGCGTGACCCGGACTGCCACCACCTTCATCGGTGCTGACAACGGCATCGACACCCCTGGCTACCTGAAAAAGTACGCCGCGGATCGCATTCCCATCGGACAATGGTTCGGCAAGAATGCACGGCCGGACGACTTGATGACCGTCGGGGGGGCGGGCGTGATCCCGTACTACTCCGGCATCCCTGCCTACGACGTCTTCGGCTTGGTCGACGCGCGCATCGCGCATGACCCGCACATGATCGCATCGGACCGGCCCGGCCACCAGAAGTGGGGCAGTGACCAGTACATGCTGTCGCGCAACCCCACCCTCATCACGCA
>PMJE01000429.1 GCA_003157315.1 Myxococcales bacterium
TTGGGTAGCTTCGCTTTGCCCCGGGTGGTCTCTGCGCAAAAGCATCCCTTGCGTGTCTACGCGCTTATGGAGGCGGCGATTGGGTTGATTGCGATTTTGGTGTTGCTTGGCTTGCCAGCCATTGGTGGCCTCTATGCAGCCGCTGTCGGGTATGGACTTCCGGGGATCTTGCTTCGCGGAATGGTTTGCGCCCTGTGCCTGCTGCCGCCTACGCTGTTGATGGGCGCCACCCTGCCGGCCATTTCCCGCTGGGTCGAAACCACACCGCAGGGAGTCTCCTGGCTGGGTTTCTTCTACGGCGGCAACATTGTGGGTGCGGTACTGGGGTCGTTGCTGGCCGGGTTCTATCTGCTGCGCTTGTACGGTACGGCGACAGCAACCTTCGTGGCGGTGGCCATCAATGTGACGGTGGCGGGCATTGCGTTCATTCTGGCGAGACGGACGCCCTATCAGCCTGCCATTGTCGCACCGGCGCCGCGTCTTGCCGCGCCCGATGCCAGCACCCGCTTGGTCTATGTCACTATCGCGCTGTCGGGAATGAGCGCCCTCGGTGCCGAGGTCGTGTGGACGCGATTGCTGTCGCTGATGCTAGGGCCTACGGTCTACACCTTTTGCATCATTCTGGCGGTCTTTCTCGTCGGGCTGGGCATCGGCAGCAGTGCTGGTGCCTACCTGTCACGCCGGACGGAGGCGCCGCGGGTCGCTCTGGCTTGGTGCCAGATGTTGCTCGCGGTAGCCGCAGCCTGGTGTGCGTACATGCTCACCCGATCCATCCCCTATTGGCCGATCAACCCGGCACTTTCCCGAAGTCCGGGCATGACTTTCCAAATTGATCTCGTGCGCTGCCTCTGGGCGATCTTGCCGGCAGCCTGCCTGTGGGGGGCCAGTTTTCCACTGGCACTGGCTGGCGCAGCTTCGCGCGGGCAGGACCCCGGGCGCCTGGTTGGCGGAGTCTACGCAGCCAATACCGTCGGTGCGATCGTGGGCGCGCTTGGCTTCAGCCTGCTGGTCATTCCCGCAGTGGGCACCCAGCAAGCGCAAAGGCTCATCATTGGGTTGGCCGCGACCGCAGCGGTGCTGGCCCTCGCCTCGTTCTCTGGGCAACATAGTTCCTCGCCGGGCAAGTCCCTCCCGCTGGCTGCCCGGGTCGCGGGGACGGCACCGGTTGCCATCTTCACCGCAGTGGTGGCTTTCCTCATCTGGAGCGTGGCACCGATTCCGCCCGGCACGGTGGGATACGGACGATCCATGCTCACTGTCCCCACCCTGCCCAAGTTCCACTACATCGGTGAGGGGATGAATTCCACGGTGGCGGTCTCCGAGTGGCCGGATGGCATGCGAACCTTCCACGTCGCCGGCAAGGTGGAAGCAACCTCGGCGGCGATTGACATGCGCCTGCAGGTCATGCTGGGAGACATACCGGCTTTGCTCCACCCGCAGGCACGTTCGGCCCTGGTGGTCGGGTTCGGGGCGGGCGTGACCGCCGGCTCCTTCTTGCCCTTTCCCGACATCCAGAGAGTCGTGATTTGCGAAATCGAGCCGCTGATTCCCAAGGTGGTGTCCCGCTACTTTGCGGTACAGAACCGTCACGTCCGCGACGATCCGCGCACCCAGGTGATCTATGACGATGCTCGCCACTTCATCCTCACCACCCGTGAGAAATTCGACATCATCACCTCGGACCCGATTCATCCCTGGGTCAAGGGATCGGCGACGCTCTACACGAAAGAGTATTTCGAGCTCGTGCGACAGCACCTGAATCCTGGCGGCCTGGTCACCCAATGGGTTCCCCTGTACGAAACCAGTTCCGCCGTGGTCAAGAGCGAGATTGCGACATTCCTGGAAGTTTTCCCCTACACTTCGCTTTGGGCGACCAACCACAACGGCGAGGGTTACGACATCGCCTTGCTGGGGAAGGTGGATCCTTTGGAAATCGATCTGAACCAGATCCAGGAACGCGCCAATCTCCCGCGCTATTCCGCCGCGTTGACGGCACTGACTGAAGCGGGGTTCAATCCGCCGATAGACCTGCTGGGAACCTTCGCCGGGCAAGCCTCCGATCTCAGGCCATGGCTGGTGAATGCCGAGATCAACCGCGATCGGGACCTGCGGCTGCAGTACTTGGCCGGCTTCCAACTCAATCTCTACCAGGGCGAGCCCATCTATCGCGAGATCTTGAAGTACCGCAAGCTACCCAACGATTTGTTTGTTGGCTCGGACGATTTGAAACAGTTCGTCGCCAAGGCGATGGCGAAAGCGCGACAGCCTCAGTGAAGAAGCGCAGGTACTTCGGCCTGCTGGGGCCTTCCAATACGCACGCGCCTGATGCTAGGATTCGCGCATGAAGAACCTTGCGCTTGTTGCTTTGCTGGGCTGCGCTTGTGTCGCGACGCCGCCTTCCTCCGACGATGCCGGCACTTCGCAGACCAACCCCGAAGCCGGCGACGTGCTCAGCAATCCCACGTTTGAAGTCTCTCCGAATGGAGTCATTCCCGCGTGTGACAGCGCGCAGATGTGCACCTTCACCTGGGGCTCATACGTCTTTGCGGTCGACGCGAACCACGGCGCGCGCATCGTGCAGTTTTCGCTTGCCGGCCAAAACATTCTGGTCACCCAGGCTGCGGGAGCCGCGGAATTTGGCGCCACCTTTTGGCCGAGTCCGCAGACGCTTTGGAACTGGCCACCTATCACGACCATCGACAGCGGCGCCTATTCGGCGTCAATTCAGGGCGGCGTTCTTGTTCTGACATCGAGTTCGTTCACCATCACGGCCGGTGGTCCGACAATGACCGTCGAGAAGCGATTTGCCGCCAATTCCGCCAACAACGTCGTCACCATCACCTATGCCTTCATCAACCAGGGAAACGCCTCGGTTTCCGCAGCTCCGTGGGAGATCACGCGAGTCGCCGCGGGAGGACTCACGTTCTTCCCCAACCCGGANNAGGCTATCAGGCACACCTTTCAGGGAATTTGCTCTTGGTGCAGGCATGGACGGACGTTCCCGCATCAGAAAACGCGGCTGGCGAAGGCGAGGACGAGTTCTATACCGACAAGAGTTTCACCTACGAGGAAGTCGAGAACCAGGGAGCTTACGCGCCCATTGGCGCCGGCAATCGAGCCGAATGGACCGTGCGCTGGACACTCACCTCAATCGCTGCCATTCAGGCCGGGGTCGGCCCGGCTGACATCGTCGCATCTTCCTCGCTTCGGCAAGCGGTCGAGCAAGTCGCCGATGCAGAGGCGGCCTTGCAGTAGACATTCCCGGCTCGGCGCACCAGCGGCACGGCGAAAGCTACTTCCCTGCGTCGGCCGTCGACGTTTCCGTGAGTGGCACGCCGTCTTGATCGCAGGAGTAGAACGAGTCATAGTCCCCGACCATCGCAAGGTTTTGGCCTTTGGTATTGTTCTGCCAGGCGCAAGTGGGCATGCAGCAGTCTTGCATGGTCGTGGTGGTGTAGCCTGACTTGAAAGATGAATCCGCGGCGGCCTGATCTGGGGTAGTGACCGCCGGATTGACCGCAGGCAAGCCTTGCGACGCAAGTCTACAGCCGGTGACCTGGGTGAGGTGCATCGGACACTCGACGCGCTTGGCGTAGATCTTCCAATTGATGTGGTAGTAGGTATTGGGGGCGTTCGACTGGACGCAAGATTGGATGGATTCGTTGGTCACGGCGGTCGAGTTCGACTTGAACTTCCCGCATGCGGTAGCCACGTTGGTCTGGCAGGTGGTCGATGACAGGGTGGCAGTGGTGGCCAGGTTGTTGCTGCCCCTGCAACCGGCGATCTGGGTGACCGCGTTTTCACCACCCGAACCCGGCTCGCCGTCGGGCGGAAACTGGGTATAGAGGTATTTCCCGGAAGGGCTCGCCATGGACGCGTTCGGATCACATGCATTGAAGGCGCCGAAACCTCCCGCGCCCATGAAGACATCGAAGTTCTTGCCCCCGCCCGCCGAGGTATTGAAGGATTGCACCACAAGAGGTGGTGGGATGGGGATGGCCGAGGCGCCATTGCCACCGACCTGCGCCCCGTTTTCCGGCAGGCTATAGACCAATTGGTAGCACTGGCAGCAACTGATGGTCACATCGCCGTCGATGCCGCCGGTGTCCGCGTCATGGCCAACCACCGCATAGTTCAGGCCAGGGTAGCCGTCATCCAGGGCCGCTTGCGCCATTTCGTCGGAGAAGAGCATGAAGCGCGGGCACAGGAAGTTGACCCGCGCGCCTGGTTTGGTGCCCTCGCAAGCATTCTGCCCTGGCGTGCAGTTGCCACCTCCAGGAGAGGTCACGACGCCGTTTTGGCAACCGGGAATGAAGAACTGATTGATTAGCTGGTTAGGCGGGTCGAGCGCATAGCTGATGGGCGGTGGCCCGGTATCGACGGGGGCGTCGACGGCGGCGTCGGCATGCACGGTGCCACCGGTGCCCGATGAGGATGTCCCTCCCGCGCCGCTGACGCCGCCGCTTGCGGAACCGCCACTTTGCAAGCCACCATTTGCCGAGCCGCCACCTGCGGACCCGCCGCTTGCGGAGCCACCACTTGCCAACCCGCCGCTGGCGGAGCCGCCACTTCCGCCTGAGCCCCCGCCCGTGGCAGAAGATCCGCCCGAACCAGTGGAACCACCGCTGGCAGAAGTGCCGCCAGTGTTCGATGAACCTCCCGAGCCCGAGGAGCCGCCGCTCTTCGTGACGCCGCCCGTGCTGGTCGCTCCGCCGGTTCCCGGGGCGGTGGAAGTGTTGGTCGAGGTGTTGGTGCCCTGAGATTGCGTCCCTCCGGATCCGCAGGCTGCAACGCCGAGTAGCAACGCCAGCGCGCTGAACGTCAGGATTTGTCGCGGGCCAGATGGGATCGCGATAGCTGTCCGGCCACCTCGCGGGTTGGCAGTGGCATTGACCGAAGGACACAAGATGTCAAGATTTCTAACTACAGTCATCTGATGACGGTAACCGGAACCTCCTTGCTTGGGAAGGCATGATTTTGTCGTGGCAGGCAGTTCAATGCGGGCTAGTAGGAAACGTAGACGATCGTCTTGCACTCGGACGAGCAGGTGGCAGTCGGACCGTTCTTCGGGCCGTCGTCGCATTCCTCCGGACCGTTGGTGACGCCATCGCCGCAGTGGGGCCCTAGCTTGCATTGCGGAGTGCAGCCACCGTATGAGCCGTCATTGGTGCCATCGTCGCATTCCTCGGGGCCATTCTTGATGCCGTCGCCGCAGTGGGGAGCGTAGATGCAGCTCGGGGCGCAGCCGCCGTAGTCGCCATTGTTCAACAGCGCCCCGTCGTCGCATTGCTCGGGCGGCTGGATGAGGCCGTCACCGCACCCGCCCGGCAGACGGCAGGCGCTGGTGCAATTGGGATCGTTCGCCATGNNCGTTCGCCATGATGGGTTCGCATTGCTCGCCGTAGTCGGACTGAACCACGCCGTCGCCACAACTCGGAGCGACGGTGCAGTCAGGATTGCACGTGTAGTATGTGCCATCATTGACGCCTCAACCTGGGCATTGAAGACAAGTCCATCGCGTTACAAGAAGCGGACAGCGACGACTTGGAGGTTTGGCTATGCAACCGGACGCTATGCGTCCACACTCCATCACCGTCGGCTTCCAGCCAACCGAGCTCCGGATGGCATCGTCGCACGGCTTGTATTATGTTTGCTACATTCGGCGTNNCGGCTCGAAGCCTCCGAGTTCCGCTTCCCCAAGCGCAGGTGCGTTCGATGTCAATACACATTATCTTCATCCCGGTTGGTACCAGCATCCTGAGAAATCGTGGCGCCCTCGTACTGGCAGGCGCGGTTGCTCTGCTCACAGCCGCGAACTGTAGCCCGGCCGCGGTCGAAAACGCGACTGCCACGGGTGGGCAAGGCCACACCGGGGGAGACGGGGGCGGCGGGGGTGCGGGCGGGGCAGGGGGAGGACAAGGAAGCGGCACCGGCGGCAGCACTTGTGGGCTTGCTGGTTGTGTCAAACCCTCGGACGGAGGCCAGAGCCACATCAATCTCTCGAAGTGCGGCGACGGCGTTCTGGACACGGCCCTAGGTGAGCAATGCGATGACGGCATACCGCCTGCCCAGAAGGTCGGTGCCAATGCGGTTGCGGACGATGGTTGCAATGCTCTCTGCCAGATCGAAGCCGACTATCTGTGTCCGACGCCA
>PMJE01000201.1 GCA_003157315.1 Myxococcales bacterium
GCTTCTCGATCACCTTGTGCAACCTCTGGTAGCCCCAGTTGGCGCAAAGCTCGGAGTGCACCATGTACTGGTTGATGGCGGTCAGCTCGTCGGCGAGCAACTGGTTGAGAACATCGATCAGTTTCTGATTGCCCTTCATGTTGGTCCCCCTGGGTTGGATGCGCGTGCGCGAGACATTCTAACAGACTTTTCTAGCGGGCTGGCAAGCGGGTGGTTGTCAGGCGTCCCTCACATGTCCAGCATCAGACCCGCCAGCCAGGTGTCATCGCCAACGTGAAGGCGGTTCGCAGCACCCAGTCCGTCGAGCGCGACATAGTTCCATTCGAAGAACAGCGCCATGCGATCAAGACCAAAATCATGTGCGAGAACGTTGGCAGAGTTGCGGTCCAAAATGCCCAGATCCAACGCCACCCCCCCGGCCGCATGCCAGCCTGGCGTCCAGCCGGTATTCGTCCCAGCCGAGGTCCGTCCCGTCGACCAGGAGCAGTAGTCAAGACCCAGCTTGGCATAGGGAATCAGAGGAAACCGGTTTTCGCCTGAGGCAAAATCGGCGCGATAGATCATCGAAATCGACAAGGGCAGCAGGCGGAAGGTGGTTTGGTCGCCGCTACGGCTAGTGCCGTCGGCGGCCCAGGCCGCGGCGCTGGCGTGATAGTAGCCGAGGCGTCCGCCCACCGCCCAAGAACCAAAGCGATGGCTCACATGCCGGTCCACCTCGAATTCCGACATGAGCCGAGCCGACGAAGAAAACGTATCAGCAAAGGGATGCTGGCAATTGGAGAATTCACTGTCGACGGCAGGCCGATAGGGTCCGAAGCCCAGCTCGATCGTCCAACTCGCGGGCGTTTGGGCGTGCGTGGTCTCGCTGTCGCTCTGCTCGTGGCGGTCCATCTCGAAGTCGATCGCGATCTGCGCCTGCGCCCGGCCGCCCAGCAGCACGACCAGAAGAGCAATACTTGCCTCCCTTCGGCGGCGGCAGACCCAAAGTCCCAGCGCGATGACGACGGCCAGCGAAAAAGGAGAAGCAGCCGAGCGCTCGACAAAGCAACAGCCACTCTCGGCGCGCCCACCGGCCGCCTGGTACTTCTGGAAGAACCCAAACGTCGGCTCAGGGATAGCCCTGGCCGACGCGGACAGCGCGCTGGTCCCCCCGCTCGCATCGATGGAAACCACGGCGACAATGTACGAGGTCCCGTTCACCAAGCCGCTCAGGCGGACGGATGTACTGCTCGCGGATACCTCAGCCGAGCACACCTGACTGAGCAAGGCCGTGCTCATCAGGCCGTCGCTGCTGGTGGCGCTGGGGTTTTCGCCGCAGGTCTCGTACGCGGCGCTTGACGCTGTGCTGGGTTCGGGAAGGCAGAGAACCTGATAGCCCGCGATGGCGCTCGTGTCGGAAGGCAAGGTCCAGCTCACCAGCAGCCCGCCGTCGGCGGTCAGGGCGGTCACGCCGGTCGGGGGATCCACCACAGTGGTGGTCACCGGCAGAAGCAGAGAAGGATCACTGCCAAGCATGGTCCCGTCCTGGCTAATCACCGCCCACAAGGTAGTCGAGCCCGAGGTCAGATTCCCGCAGTCCACAACTCCCTTGCTCGGCTCCGCCTGGTACACGATGTCGGTGCTGAAGGTCAGAACTGCATCCGTGGTGGACGAATTGAGCGTGACCGTGCCCAACGAAACACATGTCGTCGTGCTCGTGCCACTGCAAGCGTATCCCAACATCAGCTCGGCCGCGACCGTGCTCGTGCCGATCTTTGCTTGCCCGGTCGTGGCGAGCTGCAATTCCGCTTCCACCTCGGCTGGGCACCGGCAGCGGTGCGCGGTGAAGGTGCTCTCCAGCGCGTCCGACCCGATCTCGGTCCATGACGAACCGCTGTTGCCACCCGTGCCGTTGAGGCTCAAGACAAAGTCGCTCCCGGTCAACGTGGGATCGGCGCGAGCGGGAAGTGGTCGCGATACCAGAATCGCCAGCACCACAAATCCCAAGCACCAGCTCGTCGCGGTGGGGCAACGCGCTCTCATCCCCTCGGAAATTCGGCCGCGGTTCTCCATGGCTACAAGCTGGGTCTACTCCGTTGCGGCAATCTTGTCCCAAACATTAACAAATATTGCGCCCCTGTGGCGCTGCGGCTTCACGCTTTGCAAGCGTAGCAACCATCGACCCCCGTCGTCGCAACAGTTGTCAATATTCGCGCGAAAGCACCGCAGCATGCCAAGCCTACCATAGCACTCGGGACAGGATTCGCCGGGGATCTATTCGACCGGAAACATCACCGTCTCCGGCGCCACCATCACGGCCTCCGGCACCGAGTTTTCCGTGACCGAGGGGCCACCCTTTCAAAGGTGGACAGTTCTGGGTCGAACTTCTCCCCCGGGACACGCGTGGCTGCGCGCTTGACATCACTGCCGGGAACTGCAAGCTAACCACTTGTGTTCCAAGCGACCGGCCCAACGGGGAGATGGATCATGACAACAAGACAGCACCCGCTCAAGTTGACTTGCCTGCTAGTCATTTCAATCATCGGGATCGCCGCGTTCGATGGGAAAAGCTATTCGCAAGAATCGCTGGAGAGTTTGAAGAAATGCAAGATTTGCAATGAGAAGGTCTTGTATTCGCAAGTCAAGGAAGAGGTGTTGATCCGTCATTTCTTCAATGATGCCAAGAACAAGTTCTTCTTGGATGTCGGCTGCTCCGACTACAAGACCATAAGTACGACCTACTATCTGGAGAAGCACCTGGGTTGGAAAGGAATAGGGGTCGACGCCCTCAAGCAATATGCGGAGGACTATGCGAAGTACCGCCCGGGAACGAGATTCCGGAACTTCGCTGCATCGAACCGTTCGGGAGGGACGATTGATGTCTACACAAAGCCGGGGTTCGAGGTGTACTCGAGCACGATCAAAGAAGCGGTTGACAGGATTCCCGGACCGGTGGTTGTCAAGGTTCCGGTGATCACGCTCAATGATTTGCTAAGGAAGGAGAAGGTGAATCATATCGACTTTCTCTCGATGGATATCGAAGCAGGGGAAGTCAGGGCGCTGGAGGGATTTGACATCAAGAAATATCGGCCATCGTTGGTTTGCATCGAAGTGCAGGCCGAGATGGGGCGCTATTTCGCCAACGAGATCACGGATTATTTCCAGAAGAACGGCTATGAGAAGATAGAGGCGTACACGCAGTTTGAGGGTGGCGGCAATTGGTACTACAAACCGAAAGGGTACGAGCCGAAGGTCAGTGACTGAACCGCGTCCCAGCTCCTATCCGGGTGGCGTTCTACTTGTCCAGGTCGGAAAGATTTCGGCCCAGCTCCTCCACCAACGCCTGGCGCGCGGCACAGGGTTGGTCCACCGCTCCCCAGAGCCAGCGCCCCTTCCATTGCAGCACTACTTCGCCGTTGAGCGGATCTTTCACGGTCGCGGCTCCCTGTGGGCCAACCGAATCGCCGCCAGCATCCGACTTTCCCACCGCGCGATAGCGCTTGACCATGGCGCGAACCTCCGCGCTGTCTTTGCCTTGCACGACGAACAGGCGAAAGGTCGCTCCTTCCACCTGGTAGGGAACTGCGACCGCGTCGTGCAGGAATGACTGGCCGAGAAAGTCGCGTGCCGCCAGCTTCTCGGCGCGCAGGCGCTTGCCTCGATCGGGAAAACACTTGAGCACCGCCGGGGCCTCGCGCGTGCCGGGCAGGCCGGCAGCCAGCTTGTCCGCGAACCAGCGAAGCACGGACGGCTGTTTGCCACCCGACTGGACCAGCTTCACATAGTAGGAACCGACGACGAACTCCAGGTAGTCCGGCCCGGCGTATCCCTCGACGCCGATGGGCAGGAGCGTGGTGCCGGCCGGGCGCTCCTCGGTATACATCCCGAAGGCGCGAACCGCGTCGCGGTGATGGTAGATGTCGACTGTGACCTCTGGCTTGCCAGCCCCGGTGCTGTCACTCGACTGGGAAGCACGTGATGACTTGCGCTTCTCACCACGACGAACGCCATCTTGGGCGTAGCTCGCCGACGCGAGATCCTGGAAGTCGAATTGCAGGAACGACTCGGCGCCGCCGTCGATGTACTCGAAGAGTGTCTCGGGCGTGTATGTGGTGGGAGCGTCGGAGATCTTCCAGCCTTCGATCTTGGGAAAGAGTGAAGCCGCGGTGGGGGCGGCAGGNNTCCCGCGGCACCTCGCGCAGCCGCACAATATCGCGCACACGCTGGCGAACGTCGAATCCCTTCGCGCAACGTACCGGGCACTCGTCACAGTCGCCGCAGGGAGAATCCGGCAGACCGAGTTCGAGCAGAAGCGCCTGTGCGGCCGGGCGGTTGCGGTACGCGTGGGCGTACATGAAGGAACGCATGAGATCGGGTATCGGCAGCCTCTGCAGGCAAGGATCCAGGCACTCACCGCAGCCCTGGCAGAACAAACCGACGAGCTTGGGCGCCTCCAGGCTGCGCTTGTCGTCGTCAGTGAGCGTAGGATCGCGCAAAACCTCCAGGTCAGCCTGCAATTGGTCCAATGTGGTGAAGCCGGGAATTGCCGTGTGTACGTTCGGATCGCGCAGCGCCCATTTCAGTGCTGCCTTCATGTTGATGGGGTTCTGCTTATCCTTGTCCCAAAAGACCCCCGCCTGCGTCTTCATGGCCACAATGCCCAAGCCCGCCTGCGCCGCTTCCCCGATGGCTTTCTGCACTTCGAGGTGATGGTCCTGCTTGAAGTTGTACGAAGTCAGCACGACGTCGTAGAGCTTGGCCTCCACCGCCGCCCGGATCACCTCGGGCTCATTCCGGTGGGTCGAAACGCCCACAAAACGCGCCTTTCCCTCGCGCTTGGCCTTCTCCAATGCCTTGAGCACAGGCTGGTAGAGCACGCTCTCGCGCATGGACTGGTTGTGCAAGTGAAGGATATCGACGTGATCGAGCCCCAGTCGCTTGAGGCTTATGTCGAGCTTCTCCCCAATTTCCTCGCCGCGGGTTTCCTTGGAGAAAAGCCCGGTCTTGCGATCCAGGGTGCTGAGGTGGACCTTGGTGGCGAGCACAAAGGAGTCGCGCTTGCGCTCGGGAACGACCGTGCCGAGCATTTCCTCGTTTCGCCCGTCCTGGTAGCCATGCGCGGTGTCGAGCAGAAAGATGCCGCCGTCGAGCGCGGCGCGAACCAGGTTGGGGTTGTCGGCGTTCATCACGCCCATGCTCACAATGGGCACCTGGATGCCGGTCCGGCCGAGCGTGCGGCGCGGCGGCCCGGCGGTCTTGCCAACCGGTGCCGGCTCAGGCGCGGGTTTGGGCGGCGGCGACGCCCCGGGCGGGAGCATTTCGGTTGCCGGGCTCCGCGCCACGGTCGCGCACCCAGCGGACAGCGCGCCGGCAGCAAGGCCGCCCGCGCCGAGCCGCAAGAAATCCCTTCGTTCCAGCTTGTTGGTCTTACTCATGTTGGCCGCCAACTATACCAGGTTGGCCTGCAAGGTCTTGCGATCGTGGTCGATGGTGCAAGCCACCCTCGACGATGGGGCGCGGCGCAGGCGGGACTGCGGTTGTACGCCCCTACTTCACGGAAACAAGGATCCCCCACTGACTCGCCTATGTCCATATACTCTGCGTGTGAAGCTTGCTCTCATCTTTCCGCCGGCCTGTGATCCCACGGCGCCCTACCCCGCGGTTGCTGCGCTGGCGGGTTTCTTGCGTCCCCAGGGCATCGAGGTGCTGCCCATCGACGCCAACCTTGAGGGCTTTCTGGCCCTGCTGCAACGCGAGCCATTGGCACTGCTCCGCGACCGCATCGAGCGGCGTATTTCCAGGCTGCAACGCCGGCGCGCGCTCGACCACCAGAGCCAGCTAGAATTTTTGACCCTGTTGCGGGTGCGCGGCGAAGCCGGCGCAGTGCCGGTTGGGATTAGCACGGCACTGGATGTTCTGCGCACCAGTGAGCGCTTCTACGATCCCGGGCAGTATGCCGACGCGGTTGCCACGGTCAGCGCGAGCCTGCGCGTGATCGCGGCCGCGCACGCGCCCATGCAGCTCGATTTCACCGCGTACCGGACGCCCTTTGCCCTGACCACGCCGGACGAGATCGCGCGCGATGCTGATCGCGAGCGCGATCCATTCGACAGCTACCTCACGCGCGATCTGGTACCTCGTCTGCGCCGCGCGGGGGTGGACGCCATCGGCGTGTCGGTGTGCTTCCCCGGTCAGCTCGTACCCGCGTATTCGTTCGCGCTCAAGCTCAAGGCCGCATTTCCCGAGGCGCACCTGGTGGCAGGCGGGCCGGCCATCACCCAGGTATTGCTGCGGCTGCAGGGCCCTGCCCTCGCGCAGGCACTGGGGGCGTTTGACAGCGCGGTGGTCTTCGAGGGCGAACACGCCCTGCTGGCGTTGTGCCGCGCTCTCGCCGATAGGCACGGAAGCCCGCAGGCACTTCGGCGAATTCCCAACCTGGTGCTGCGTGATCCCCTGCTGGGCGCGCGCATTCTGCCCGGGCCGCCCGCTGTCGATCTGCGCACCCTGCCCGCGCCCGATTTCGACGGTCTGCCGCTCGATCGCTATCTTTCGCCGCATCTGCTTTTGCCCTACGATCCCACCCGTGGCTGCTATTGGGGCCGCTGCGCCTTCTGCCACTACGGCCTGGCCGCAACCGGCACCGCCCGTTACCGCGAGCGCGCGGTGAACACTGTGGTCGAACACATGGGGGCTCTCTCCCTCCGCCACAACACGCGCTTCTTCTATCTTTCGCAGGATTCGGTGGCGCCCAAGATGCTGTGCCGGTTGGCCGAAGCATTGGCCGAGGCTGGCCTGGACCTGCGCTGGGGCACTGACCTGCGACCCGAGCCGTATCTGACACGCAAACGTTGCCAAGGGCTGCGCCGGGGCGGCGCGGTGGCGTGCAGCCTGGGGGTGGAGTCGGCCAGCCCGCGCGTGTTGCGCCTGATCGACAAAGGGATTGCGCCCGGTCGTGCAGCTACAGTGGTGCGCAACCTGGCCCGTGCGGGCATTGCGGCCGAGGTGATGTGCTTTTCCGATTTTCCCACTGAGACCTTCACTGAAGCCATGGCGACCCTGGGGTTCATCGAGCGCCACGCCCAGCATATCGCGGCCTTCATTGTGGGGCGGTTCGAACTCACACATGGCTCACGCGTGGCGAGCGATCCAACCCGCTTCGGACTGCGCGAGATGTGGACCGCGCGAGGCGACGAGCTGGGCACGGCCCTGTTCTTTGCCGAGCGCAAGCCGGGCAAGCGCGTCCACGAGCGCGTCCGGCTGGAGCGGGCGCTGGCGCAACTGGCGTCGGGATGGTTGCTGCGCAGCTATCCCTGGGCCGGCTCACTGTCGACCGCGCACACCCTCTTCTACTACGATCACTTTGGCCCTGGCGTATTCCGGGATCTGGCGAGCCAGGCGGCTGGCCGCACGCTGGGCAGCTTGCCGGCCAGACAAGTCTCCCGCTTCGACATGCACAAGCTGGCCCGTGCCGAGCAACACGAGGCCGCGATCTGGCAAGAGCTGACCCACGTGCGCCGGCAGGTCTCGCGCCAGGCGTACGATGAACTGGCGGCGAAGGTGCCTAGATTATGTATTTCAGGAACACCCCGAACTCGAGACAGTTGGCCTTGGAGGCCTGGCTGAGGCACGAGCCGTATTGATAGGCTGCGGGCGCCGTGCTGGTTGCCGCGGTGGTCTGCCACGGAGCGACCAGGCGATATGCCAGCCCCGCTCCAAATAGCAAATGCTTTGAAAGTGCCGGGATGCCGCCCTCAACGTCAATACGTGGCGCGATCAGGTTCCACCATAGCTTGTCCGCTCCGGTGTAGCTGGCATTCGGGGACCGCAGAACCAGTTCGGCCAGCGGCGCCAGAACATCCGCCGCCGACAGATCGAGCGCCATGAAACCCATCTCACTATGCCAAAGCGGCACGCGAACTTTCAGCCAGGTGATGGAGGCTATTGTGCGACCGGACCCCGGGTCACTGTTCACGTAGCTCGGACTCCACTCATAGCGAAGCGCCAGATCCGGCAACAAGATCTCCCACGACCACCACTTCCGATCGACTCCACCGCCGGTGCCCAGTTCCCGGATGAGGTCCACCACGGCGGACCGAAATACCCCTCGCGTCTCATCACTGGGTGTCCCCATCGTGTGCGCCTGGACCACGTAGACGACGACAGCGTCAGCAAAGCGTTGGTAGTATGGGGAGAGGCGGCAAACCTCAGAACTCGCGGAGTTCGGACTTTGGCAGTTCTTCTCCAGGCCGGCGAAAAGCTCGCCGATGGCCAACTGAGCCGCGTCGATATAGTCACCGCTTCCGGTGAGTCGAATGATGGGCCAGAACTCGGAAGCCCTACCCAACATCACTCTTGCTTTGGGGAAGAAGGCACACGCCGCCGAAGTGTTGGAGACCTTGCAGCCATCCTCGATCAGCATCCACAATCCACCCATCCAATCGACGAAAGTGGCGACTGACATCGGCTTGCCGGCGGTCAAGTGGAACGCCTTCCATTGATCGACGAGCCGGGTCAACGACTCTACGAATTTGTCATCACACTGCCCGGTCTTGAGCACGCTTGTCAGTTGCGAGCACGCCGTTGCCACGGCGGCTGCCGTCGAATTGGATGCATTTAGCATGTCGTTCACCACTGGCACCGTCGCTGTCAACTGTGCATCGGTGAGAGGCGATTTCAGCAGCAGCTCGCCAACGAACTCGGCCAGGGCCCTCTTTACGTGGCTCTCCGCATCGCTTGTGTCGCCCTTCAGGGCCGCTTGAATGGTGTACGCCACGTCACACGCGTATTCATCCCGATTCGGTTTGTTGCATTCGGTGTCCAGCGGCGTGTCAATCCCGCCAATTGAGCCCTTTGCAAGCTCTTTGCTGAGGTTGCCGGCGCAATTCTCAAAGCTTTGGTTGTCCAAGGGAGCGGATGTAATCTCGATCTTGTCACCTGGGGCCGCGCTGCGATTCGCCTTGGCGATCGGATTGGCGTCGACCTTGTGCCAATTGAAGCGCGCGGCGCGAACCGTCGCCTGCGTCGCCGCTTGCTGCCAGTCGTTGTATTGCTTCTTGGCGTCGTTGGAACTCGCCCGATCCGTTTTCGGAGGCGCCACAAGCTGGCGGTAGGCGACGTCCGCCACGAATGCGGCAAGCTCGCTCAGGACGATTGGCCGCAGACTGGTGAACTGGCTATCGTAGATTGCTTGCAGCGTGCGCGGAAGATATTTGACTGCGTCAAGGGTTACGTACGTGTCCCCATCGCCGCCGAGCCCGTTGGCGTCCGTCTGCGCGGGATCGGTCGTGATGTCCACGGCACCGGCATCGTTCTTCGTGGCCTTCGTCCGGGCTGACAGGCATGCCAGGTGAGGTGCAACCGCTTGCGAGACCTCCTTGGTCATTAGCTCCTCGATGATCTCCTTCATGTCTTGATAGACGGCGTCGGAAATGGCCTGCGCGTATGCAGGGGCAGCGGCGACGCTCGAAACCACCAGGGCCAGGACTCCAAGAAGCTTCCGTGTGTGATTGAACATATGACCTCCCTTTCATTGTCCGCTTGAGGGCCTCGGCCCTCGGCCAGAAATGGAGGATTGCACGCGCTTACGCATTGACCTCGCGAGCAGAAGAAGCCCTTTCGACAGGAGGGCAAACAGTTCACGAACCGGGCTGGCGTTGGCCCCACACTGGGGGACGAAGGCTCGAGTTCCGCGGCTCCCTGAGCGAAGGCCTGGCCCCCGGCGCTCACGCATATGCAGACTGCGACAAAGAAGCCGAGCGAGCGTCGAGGCCCAACCGTCGAACGCCGCACGCGCAATGCGGGGACGGCAAGATTATCCAGTTTCAGTTTGGTTCTCATTGGCAGAGCACCGTGATGACCTGCGGCGCGTTCGAGCAGGTCGACAAGCTCTGCCCCTACCATCGTCGTCGGCGACGCGCCAGCATGACGATCGCGCCGAACAGGCTTGCCAGAAGCCAGGGACCGAAGGTCTTGACCGAAAGCCAGCCAGCCACCGCGCACCCGCCCGAGTCACTCTGGTTGTTTTGGTCGTTGCCGCCGGTTCCGCCGGTGCCCGCCGTGACTGCACCGCCACTGTTCGTTCCGCCCGTCGCAGGCGCGGTGGTGCTCTGTCCGGCTGTCCCGCCTGTCGCAGGCGCGGTGGTGCTCTGTCCGGTTGTCCCGCCTGTCGCGGGAGCGGTGGTGCTCTGTCCAGTTGTCCCGCCTGTCGCGGGAGCGGTGGTGCTCTGTCCGGCTGTCCCGCCCGTCGCGGGCGCGGCGGTGCTCTGTCCGGCTGTCCCGCCGGTCGCGGGAGCGGTGGTGCTCTGTCCGGTTGTCCCGCCCGTTGTGGGCGCGGTGGTGGCCGAACTTTGTCCGGCCGTCCCGCCCGTCGCAGGAGCGGTGGTGCTCTGTCCGGCTGTCCCGCC
>PMJE01000556.1 GCA_003157315.1 Myxococcales bacterium
GTGGCTCAGCCCACGGACCAGACAGCCTTGGGCGATTATGGTCCCCAGTTCGCGGTGTGCGTTACCGCGTACGACCTCAAAGGCAATCAACTGTGGCAATACGGCAAACCGGGCCCGACCCATACCGCAAGCTCGGATATTCCGATTCAGGTCTACGACATGGATGGAGACGGCAAGTCCGAGGTCTTCGTCAACATGAGCACCACGACGATGACGGTGCTCGATGGAACCACCGGAACGGTGGTGCGCACGATTCCCTTGCCCAAGGCGGGTTCCAACGACTCGATCGCCTTTGCCAATCTGCGAGGCAAGAAGTGGCCGCAGGACATTATCGTCAAGACCCGATACTCACAGGCGTGGGCGATTGTCGGCATCGACGATACCACCACCACCCCCACCACCAAAGCCGGCACCGTACTGTGGAATCACAAGAAGCTTGCCAGTGATACGTCGGGGTCCGACCTTGGCACCGGGCACTATCCTTTGGCCTACGATTGGAACAGTGATGGCAAGGATGAAGTAATGCTGGGCTACGATTTTTTTGGACAGCGGCGGAAATACGCAGTGGACCACAACGGTTCTCAAGATGCATGCGGATTCCATCGCCACAGCCGACATCAATGCCAATCCCGCAAACGGGTACGAGATAGTCGTCAATGGGGACGTGGCAGCCGCGTTTGATTGGAGCACGGGCAAGCAGCTGTGGAAAGACAACCACACGACTGAAGCTCAGCAAATCGGAATCGGCGAATACCGAACCGACAAGCCAGGCCTCGAGGTGGTTCTGCTGGATCGTTTGCGCACGGCCGCGGAAGGCTTCAAGTCCAACAACGTACTCGTGACCTACGACGACACGCTCTTGTGGAAGGAGAACCGGCCCACTAACTCGGGCTGGCTAACCGTTACTGAGAACATCAACAACTGGGACGGGAATGGCAGCGATATGATCTTCTCCTATCGTCGTGACGGCGCGCCGGATGGCAGCGGCGGCACGGGAACCTACATCTACGACGGCTACGACAAGATCGTAGCCAGCTTCCCTTATAGCGGCACCAGTGCGCAGAGCTTCGCTGTGCACGCCGATCTTTGCGGGGACGGTAGAGAGGAAGTCATCATGTACGACGAGGCAACCATCTGGATCTACGCCAATGGGGGCTGCGATCTAGACGCGGCGCCCGCTCAACCCAGTATTCGCCAGCAGTACCATCTGTACAACTGGAGCATCTACACGGGGTGGATCAATCCGGACATGAAGTTCTACACCACCGGGTCACCGTAGTAGCCCGCGACAGTCCGTGACTGGCTCGATCAGCCAGACATGCCACTTTTCGAGGTGATCTCCGAAGGGCAGGTGATCTTCTGATACTTCAGTGCGGGATTGTCCGCAGCGTTGAACCACCCGGTGAACCAGTCACACCCGGCCTTGAGCAGCGGCTTGCTGGAAAAGATCGTGCTGCACTTGTTTTGTACCCTGTCTCGTCCCGCTGAGCACGCGGTCAGCCGGTCACCGCCATGGCTGTCGCTCACCCTTCGCGCACCGGCACGCCGCGGGCGCGCAGATAGTCGCGCGCTTGCCCCACCGTGAATTCGCCGAAGTGGAAGATCGAGGCAGCCAATACCGCATCGGCGCCGCCGATGACCACTCCTTGGTAGAGATGTTCCAGCGTGCCCACTCCGCCCGAGGCAATCACGGGAATGGGCACGCGGTCGGCCACCGCGCGGGTCAGCTCCAGGTCAAAACCGTCGCGTGTGCCGTCGCGATCCATGCTGGTTAGCAGGATTTCTCCTGCTCCAAGCTCGGCCATGCGCGCGCACCAGGCAACCGCGTCGATGTCAGTGGGTTTGCGGCCGCCGTGGGTGAAGACCTCCCAGTTGCCGGGCCGGTCGGGCCGATGGCGGGCGTCCACCGCAACCACGATGGCCTGGCTGCCAAAGGCGTCGGAGGCGCGGCGGACCAGCTCGGGGTCGGCCACTGCGGCGGTGTTGATGCCGGCCTTGTCAGCCCCGGCCAGCAGTAGCTTGCGCACATCCTCCACGCTGCGTACGCCGCCGCCCACGGTGAGTGGCAGAAAGACCTTCTCCGCGGTGATGCGCACCACCTCCAGCATGGTGGCGCGGTTGTCGGACGAGGCCGTGATGTCGAGAAAGCAGATCTCGTCGGCGCCCTGCCGGTCATAGGCCGCAGCGACTTCCACTGGATCGCCAGCGTCGCGCAGTTGCTTGAAGCGAATTCCCTTCTTCACGCGGCCCGCGTCCACGTCGAGGCAGGGAATGATCCGTCGCGCCAGCATCAGAGCTTCCCCTGAGCCGCGCGCGCCAGCGCCTCTGCCACGGTGAACATGCCCTCGTAGATGGCCTTGCCGATCACGACCGCCTGGGCTCCNNGTAGATGGCCTTGCCGATCACGACAGCGTGGGCTCCCGTGGTTTTCACCTGGTCGATGTCCTCCAGGCGTGCCATGCCGCCCGAGGCGATGACCGCGCAAGGAGCGATCTCGGCCGCGAGTCGCGCGGTGGCCTCCAAATTGGGGCCGCTGCGCATGCCGTCGCGACCGATGTCGGTGTACAGCACGGCCGCCGCGCCCGCTTCGGCCACGGCCAACCCGACCTCCAGCGCGTCGCTCTTGGTGTCCTCGGTCCATCCCTCGACCGCCACCTTGCCCTCGCGCGCATCCACTGCGACCACGATGCGCTTGGGGAAACGGCGGCAAGCCTCGGCCACCAATTCAGGTGTCTTGATGGCCGCGGTGCCCATTACCGCGAATCGCGCACCAAGTGCGAACAGCCGCTCGCAGGCATCCAGCGTGCGCACTCCGCCGCCCACTTCGACCTCCATTGTCGTCGCAGCCAGGATGGCCTTGATGGTTTCGTGGTTGTTCTGCGTGCCGCCGGTGAACGCCGCATCCAGATCCACGACGTGCAAACGAGGCGCGCCGGCCGTGGCAAAGGCGCGCGCCAGCTCGGGCGGATTGCTGGAATAGACCTTTGCGCTGTCGCGCCGGCCCTGTTGCAGGCGCACCGCCTGGCCATTCATGAGATCGATTGCGGGAAAAACCAACATGCAGAGACTTTCTACAAGGCGACGAAGCGGCTGAGCACAGCCAGGCCAGCGCGCTGGCTCTTCTCGGGGTGGAACTGGCAGGCGAACAGGTTGTCGCGCGCCACGGCTGCGCAGAATCTCACGCCGTGCTCGGCGGTCAGGGCAATGTCGGCGTCGCGCGCTGGCACCGGGAAGTAGCTGTGCACGAAGTAGAAGTAGGTGCCATCGGGCGTGTCGCGCAGCACGGCCGCGCGGCCAGCCGCCGCTTCGCGACGGCAGCCGTTCCAACCCATGTGGGGAACTTTGAGTGGTGGCGCGATGGAGAAACGAACCACTCGGCCAGGAAAAATGCCCAGGCCCTTGCAGGAAGGATCTTCGTCACTGCCCTCGAAAAGCATCTGCATGCCGATGCAGATGCCGAGAAAGGGCGTCCCCTTGCCAATGACTTGCATGACGGCCGCGCGCAAGGCACCGCCCGCGCGGTCGAGGCCGGCCACGCACCCGCCGAAGGCGCCCTGGCCAGGCACCACGATCTTGTCGGCACGAGCCACCTGATCAGCGTCGCTAGTGATGAAGGCGTCGGCGCCTGCGCTCGCCAGCGCCTTTTCCACGCTGCGCAGGTTGCCGCTGCCGCTGTCGACAATGGCGATGCGGGGCTTGCTCATGGATGACTTCTAGTCTACGCCGTCAGCGTTCCCTTGGTCGACGGCACATCGCGCTCGCGCGGATCCGGTTGCACTGCTGCGCGCACAGCGCGGGCAAATGCCTTCCACAGCGCCTCCATGGCGTGGTGCCCGTTCTCGCCGTACACGGTTTCCAGGTGCAGGTTGCACAGCGCCGTGGACACGAACCCGGCGAAAAACTCACGCGCCAGCTCGGCATCGAAGTCGCCGATGCGCCGACCCTTGAGGTGCTCCGCGCGATACACCAGGCAGCCGCGACCACCGAAGTCCACCGCCGCGCGGGCCAGGGCCTCATCCATCGGGATGGCCGCGTCGCCGAAACGCGCGATGCCGCGTTTGTCGCCCAATGCCTCGCGAAATGCCTGGCCCAGGCAGATCCCCACGTCTTCCACGGTGTGGTGTCCGTCGACTTCGACATCGCCGCGAGCGTCGATCTCGACGTCGACTAGGCTGTGCCGGCCGAACGAATCCAGCATGTGGTTGAAGAATGGCAGCGGGGTCGCGATCTTGCGTTTCCCGGAGCCGTCCAGGTTCAACACCACGCGGATTTGGGTTTCCTTGGTTTTTCTCTCAACAGTAGCCTGGCGCATGCGCCCCAACTATGGCGGTCGCAGGTTGCTCCGTCAAACTCGTGCATGTTCCCCGGAATTCGGACCAAGGATGGGACCTGCGAGTGAGGCGGCGGACTTGCCACAGGTTCTTGTTCGTCGGGCCACTCCGTTTCAACCCCCTGCTCCGAACTGCCGTCGGCCCGTCGACGGCGGCAAGCCTAGATCGTCGGGCCGCTGCCGAACCCGCGCACAACTGCGCGATCTTGCTTGGGCAAAGGCTGGCACTTTCGATGCATCTAAGCAAGTTGAGGTACAACAAGTGTTTTCCCACACCAACCCACAGCGTTTCCCGACGGCAGGTCTTGGCTACAAGGTAGGCCTGGCCGCCCTTCCACTCCTTCTCGTCACAGCGTGGCTGGGGGCAGCCGGCTGCGCCGGGCCACAGGTCTACGTCCCCTTTGAACAGAGGACTGCGGAGTCGGCTGCAACTCGCTGGCAGGGGCTCGAAAACCTGGCTAAGCGCGACCAGTGGAAGGTGGTTATGACAAGCAAGGGCTTCTCCATGATCGCGTACCGCAATTCAGCCGGCACGTCGGAAGTACGCGACCGGATCAAGGTCGAGCTGTTTCCAGATCGCACGGTCGTCGGGACACAGACCGAGATCGAAGATCGAGGGTTTTGGCAGGACAGCGAGGGTCGCTGCGAGCACTACACTTTTTCACGCGAAAAGTTGCTGGCTGCGCAAATCGAGCCCAACCAGCAGGATGCTCCCGGCAAGAGCACGGAGTTGGCGGCGCCTGAACCTGCGCTCAAATCGCCGGTGAGCCAGCATTCCGGCTCACCCACCACCATCCATGTGGTAGCCGCGACACGGCAGATGTAATCTTCCCGGACATGAGCCGGGTTTCGACAGCCTCGTCCCAGAAAGTCGGGGGCCGCGCAGGCGCAGCCGGGGTCAAACTTGCAAAGATCCGCCTCGGCTTGCTGCCCGTGGCTGCAGCCGTACTCGGCTGCAGCGTGCACTCGATTGGCCTCGCCGCCACCGCGGACGAAGCCGCTGGCATGGATGCTTCGGATTCGGACGGCGGGCAGGAAGCCTCAAGCGCCGACGGGTTGGGCGGGCCGGCAGTCGATGCGAATGCCTACACCGGCGATGAACGCGTGGACCTGGCGCCGATGAGCACCGACCCTTCAATCGTGGGATGTTCAGACGGAACGCGCGAGGGCTTTCGCGATATCACAAACTGGCCGAGCATCGCGGGATGCGCGGGTGGCTGGACGTCGCAAGGGTTGCTCAGGCCTGCCGTGCGCGAGCCCAAGTGCCTGCGCTTGGCAGGCAACGACAGCCCCAACTCAGAGGGACTTGGCTGCTCCGCTTCTGACCTGTGCGGTCCGACCTGGCACGCCTGTCTTGACGGACCGGATGTGGAAAGCCATTCGCCTACCGGCGGCTGCGAGAGCATTGTGTCGCCTGACGATGAAGCCTTCTTCGTGGTCATGACCGGCGCCTCGCCCCAGGGTGTGTGCCACGACGATCCATCGGCGACAAATGATCTCCACGGCTGCGGGTCCGTGTCTATCGGACAGTCGGAGTCAAGTGAGTGTCCTCCCCTTACTCGCCGCATGAGCTTCGCTGACTGCGCTGCAACCGGCGTGTGGCAGTGCGGGACGACGGCCGACGACAGCCTGCGCGAGGCCGAGGTGGTGACCAAACCTGGCCCATCGCTGGGCGGCGTCCTCTGTTGCAAGGACTGAGTGACTCTCTCCGGCGCGACTTCCGACTAGGGCCGTGGCCGATGGCGTTCGACACAC
>PMJE01000038.1 GCA_003157315.1 Myxococcales bacterium
CCGCGGGCAAGCAATGGTCGTTGCGCGCGCTCAGGGATCGACCGGTGCTGGTGAGTTTCTGGGCCACCTGGTGCCCGCCCTGTGTCGATGAAATGCCTTCGCTGGAGACTCTGGCTCATCGCCTGGGCGACAGGGCAACGATTCTGGCGGTGAGCGTGGATGATAGCTGGGATGCCATCCGCAAGTTCTTTCCCAGCGGGACAGCTCTGACGGTCCTGCTCGATCCCACCCGTCAAGTTCCTGCCAGCTTCGGCACTAGCCAGTTCCCCGAGAGCTTCCTCATCGATCGCAGCGGCCATGTCCGCTACGCCTTCATCAACCAGCGCAACTGGTCCATCCCCGAAGCCGCCGACTGCATTGAGGACGTCAGGTAGATAGCTATTTCGCACAGAGGGCACAGAGGACGCAGAGGGCAGAGGAGAAGAGAAGGGTGCGGACCAGAGGGTAACCCTGTCCCCTCCTCCGGTTCTGTGATCTCGGTGCTCTCTGTGAGAAACAGCTGACTTTTAGTCGTGGCCGAGGTCGCCGTCCTGGCGGCCAGCTAGATCGAGGGGCTGCGGTGTGCGGTCCTCGTCGTCCTTCATTCCGTGTGCCAGGCGTGCCTTCACCCGCATGATCTGACGTTCCTTGTAGCGCTCGTGGCTATTCTCGCCGATCTCATTGGCTTCGGCGGTGCGGGCGTCGACGATTTGAAACTCGGTGAGCACGAAAACCACCGCGCCATTGTCCCCGAACAGGTCATCGTCCGGCGGGCGGTGGAGCAGCTTGTCCACGCGCACGGGCAGGTCAGCGACGAAATTCACCACCCGGTAGCTGGGCCCGGAGAATTCATTGACCATCGGGGTGCGCTTGTCTGCCGCCACGGTCGACAAGTCGAGCAACTGGGGTAGGTGGCGCCGCAAACTTGCATCCCGCTCCATGAAGCCGGGCAAATCCACGATGTCGTTGAGCGATTCCCCTGGAATCACGTAGTTGAACGGCACCAGCCGTTGCACCAGCTCGCGCAAGACGAAGACGATTTCATCCTCAGACTGCGTGACCATGCGGAAGCGCAGCTTGTCGTAGACATGCGCTGCGATGTTGTCGCGTTTGGCCAGCAGTTTGGTGATGAGGCTGTCCGGCTCCTTGCGGCTCCACTCGAACTCCACGATGGCGCAGCCCGCGCCTTTCATTTCCTCAACGGTGCGCAGGACCTTGTCCTCGACCGCGTGAAAAATCTGGTCCGCACTCACCGATAGGCGGTTGACCAGCTCGCGGCCCGCCAGGTGTTGCAGCACATGCATCACCTTGAGCACCACGCAGGCGTGAGTGCGCCGCTTGCCATTTTGCGAGGCCACCAGCAAGAGATCGCGGGCGGGAATCCGTTCCGCAATCTCCTCGGCAATGTGAAATCCCAGATGCCGTTCCAGGTAGTCCACCGCCTGCTCGCGCAGCGCCTCGAGCCGGGCCATGTCCTGCCCGCTGTCCGGGTCGAACTCATGCACCCGCAAAAAGCGATCGACCTGATCGCGGTCGGCAAAGTACAAACGGTGCCAATCAATGACCGAGCCACCGCGAACCAAGTTCCGGATGGCTGTCAGATCGGCGATGCTGAAAAGGGCCACGCGCCCGTCCTGCGGTTCACCCTCGCCTTTAGCCTTGTTCTGAGCCGCGACTTCAAGTCCATCTAACATCATGCGGCCTGCCCAGTTGCTTTGTCCGAGGAGTGTAGGCGGCAGGGCCACGTCCGGCAAGGCGAATTGCGCAATCCCGGGATAGCCGCGAAAGGCCGTAGACGTGGCCGCGACGAGCGCGAGAAGAACGTGGGGGCGGGCACCGAAAGGGGTGGCCGACGGTGATCTATCTGCGCGGGGCTCGGCCAAGACGAAGCGTGGCCAGGAAGATCGCGAACGCACCGAGGGCGGTGAGGGAGCTGCCGATGACAGGTATCATTGCCATAGGTAGTATTTTATCCTACATGTACTACCTGGCAACTTTATTTGGGAGGCGTTGCGGAGTCTGGGTGCCCGTCGATTGGCCAGATGGTCGGCGTTGCACTTCGTGTGCAAGCGGTCTCCGAGCTTTGCACTTGAAGTGCAATCACGGGCGTGCAGACAGCGGAATCCTGGCGAGAATCCTCGTCCTTTCCTGGTGAGTTGCGCCGGCACGAAGTTTGCTGATGTGCTCGGCCGGACCCGTCGTGATACCCTCGCCGCGTCGGAATTCCGCGCCGGCAACAGCAGAATTGGAGGATTGAAATGTCAGCATCGCGCGTTCTTGGCCTGATGATCGCTTCATCGTGGCTCGTCGTCGGTTGTGGCGGGGCGAAGAAGATAGATGTGGGCGGCGCCTGCATACTCAACAGCGACTGCAATGGCTCGTTGGTCTGTACCGAGGGGAAGTGCCACGACGCCTGCCACACCTCAGGNGACTGCCCAACGGGCCAGAGCTGCATAATTGCCACCGACCAATCGACGGTTTGTCAGCTGCCCGTTGAGACGCATTGCCTGTACGACAGCGATTGCCCGACATCGCTCAAGTGCGCCGTAGACCAGCGGTGCCACAATCAGTGCCGAACGAGTGTCGATTGCCTCTACGGGCAGACCTGCACGACCACGCAAACCTGCGCCGAGCCGAATCAGGTGGATTCGAATAACAACCTCATCGGACCCGATGGTGGCGTCAGTGCCGCCGGTGGTACCTCGGGAGCTGGCGGCACTGGTAGCTGCCAAACCGGAGCCGAAACTTGTTCGTGCTATCCCAATGATACGTGCAACGCGGGTCT
>PMJE01000631.1:0-521 GCA_003157315.1 Myxococcales bacterium
ATCTACTGCCTCGCCCTCGCTGCTGGCAGGGCCAGCATCAGCATCGTGCGCTGGTGAATGTCATCGAGATCTCTCCCGCGGGGGGAGTCCTCCCCTGTTGTCACAGTCAAGGCGTGTACCATGGTGCAGCTGGTCAAGACGAAGTGATGAGCTAGCGCTGTTTGGTAGCGGCGATCGACTTTTCGGGGATCCGCGCACCGCCAATGAGAGCCGTCACACACCATGGTGGCTCAGACTCGTCACTGTAGACCCGGCGCCAGGGAGCAACGTCAGCGCCAGGGCCAAACTAACTCAACCCGAATTGTCCCTGCCGCACCCCTCAGCTACGAGAGCCACCCGAACACCCTGCGAAAAGGATCGCATGCAAGGAAAGCACGCAGCGCAACGTCAGGCAGGGCGCATACTCGCATCGTCTCTCTCTGCCATCAGTGTGGGAATGATTCTCCTAGCGTGCAATTCCTCGAATCCTGCAGGCACGACAGTTGGAGCGGGCGGCGCAACATCAAGTCAAACTACGGGCG
>PMJE01000631.1:570-9023 GCA_003157315.1 Myxococcales bacterium
CGGCCCAACACTGCCGGCCAGTCGACGGCCGGGGGCGTGGCACTGGGTGGCGCCGAGACGGGGGGGAATAGCGTCGGTGGGCAGCCGAACAAGGGAGGCTCGATGTCGGCGGGCGTGCCAGCCGGTGGTGCTGGTGGCGCCGGGGGCTCGGCAGGCAAGGGCGGCACGGTAGCCACGGGAGGCACAGCAGCCGCCGGAGGCACAGCAGGCACAATGGCCCCGGGAGGATCTACGTCGCCCTCATCGAGGGTGCGAACCATCACGCCATTCGACAACGACTGGTTGTTCAACGTGGGTGACCCTGCCAATGCGCAGACTACGACGTTTGCAGATTCAGGCTGGCGAAGTTTGAACGTGCCCCACGATTGGTCCATCGAGGGCGCCTCGCCGCCGAGCAATCCATTTTCATCGAGCGCCGCCACGACCGGTCGGGGAGCGTACGCGCCGTCCGGAGTCGCTTGGTACCGCAAGCACTTCACTCTCCCAGCGGAAGCCTCGGGCAGCAGAATCTATGTTGAGTTTGACGGCGTGATGGCGAATGCCTCCTTCTATGTGAACGGCACGCTTGTCGGCCAGCATCCCTACGGGTACGTGAGCCTCCGCTATGACATGACCTCGGCGGTAACCTTCGGGGGCAAAGACAACGTGTTCGCCGTCCGCTCTGACACCAGCGTGCAGCCCGCTGAGCGCTTCTACACTGGCGCGGGAATCTACCGCCACGTCCGCGTGATCGAGACCAATCCGGTACATGTGGACCAGTGGGCGACGTACATTCAGACTCCGGCGCCGACTACCACCTCGGCCACAGTCAGCGTTCAAACCACCGTGATCAATTCCGGCACCACATCGCAGAGCGTGACTGTCCAGGGCGTGGTCAGCGATCCCAGCGGTATGGCGCTTGCGCCGGTAACGACGCCCGCCCAAACCGTCGGGGCGGGCGCGAGGGTCAACTTCACTTTCAGCGTGCCCGTCAGCAATCCCCAACTCTGGGACCTCGAAAACCCCAACCTGTATCAGCTGGTGGTCAACGTCCAAGTTGGTGGCAGCACAGTGGACGACGACGTTCAGAGCTTCGGGATCCGCGAGATCAAGTTCGACACTGGTATGACCCTCAATGGCAAGAGCCTAAAGTTCCAGGGGGTTGCCAACCATCAGGACTATCACAGCCTAGGAATGGCACCCCCGCAACGAGCGATACAGCGCCGGCTGGCCCAGCTCAAGGCACTTGGGGTGAATGCCTGGCGCACAGCCCACGACCCGCCCAGCCCGGACTTCCTCGACATGACGGATCGCATGGGCATTCTGGTCCTCGATGAGTTCGCCGACACCTGGACCACGACCAAGTACGCCGACAAGGGCGACTACTCAAAGTACTTCGACGTAGCCGTGTCCACGCCCACCGGGATGCCGCCGCTGCCAGCGGTGACAGGGGTGAGCGATGCGACTGCAGTCTGGTACCAGGTCGACTTCACGGGCTGGATCATGCGCGATCGCAACCACCCCAGTGTGGCTTTGTACAGTATGGGCAACGAGATCGGGCATGGCCTCAGCTATCGAACTCCCTACCTCACCAAGATGATCGCCATGAGTCACGCACTGGATCCCTCGCGCAGTGACACCCAGGCACTGCAAAGCCCGGCCTCGATCGGCGATTATCCGGGGACGGAGACGAGCGATCTGCTTGACGTCTGGGGCGACAACTATGACCTCGCCACCTGCCTCAAGGCTATGGTTCAAGTGAAAACGAAATCGGGATTGCTGACCGAATTCGGCACTGAAACCAGCACCTGGGCTAGTGTGACTGCCAATCCTGGCCTGACCGGCGAGTTCATGTGGACTGGGGTTGACTATCTGGGCGAGGCCGACCAGGCGTGGCCCAGCATCGGCAACACTTCGGGCATAATGGACGAGCTTGGGGGCGTGAAGGACCTCGGCTACCAGTGGCAAACCATCTGGGGTGCCCCCAAGACCACCCCGCCGGCCACTGGCACGACGGCGACCCAGGTGGTGCTTACCGCCGACCACAGCTCAATTGTGACCGACTGGAACGACATCTCGTTCGTCAAGGCCACGATTGCGGATGCAGCCGGGCATGTCGTAAATAGCGCGTCCGATGCCATCACGTTCACCATCAGCGGTCCGGGAAACATTGCGGCCGTTGACAGTGCCAGCATGACCAACGAGAGCTTCCGCGGGAAGGTGCGCGACGCCTACCAGGGCATTGCCTACGCCCTGGTCCAGGCGACGGGACCAGGTGCCATCACGGTCACGGCTGCCGCGGCCGGGCTCACGGGTGCCAGTGCGACCATTCAGGCCAGCACCGGCACCTTCGCTCCTTGCTCCGGGACTTGCGACTGAGGCCAGCTGGCACCAAGAAATGGAAGACCAGTTGCAGACGAAAGGCTATCACGCGCAAAGGATGAATGGACTGACGGGGGCGATAGTTCGCGCTTCGCAATTCGCGGCGTGGCTGCTCTTCGCGACCTTCGCCGTGCCCCGTAGCGCGTTCGCCGCCGATGGCGGATCGCCCGACGCGTCGGCGAACACACAGGCGACGTACTACGTGTCGCCCCAGGGAAGCGACTGCAACCCGGGCACTTTGGCTGCGCCGTTTCGGACGCTCGGCAAAGCCCGCGATGTCGTGCGGACAGTGAACAGCGCCATGACTGGCGACATTGTCGTTTACCTGCGCGGCGGCACCTATCCCTTGACCAGTACGCTTGCCCTTGCTGCCGTCGACTCCGGAACCAAGGGCTTCTACGTCAAGTACCTAAATTACCCGGGCGAGACGCCCCTGTTGACCGGCGGCCAACCCATCGGCGGATGGACAGTGTCTGACTCGACCAAGAACATATGGCAGGCCACGGGTGTGACGTCGCGGTTCCGCCAGCTCTACGTAAACGGCACGAAGGCGACCCGGGCGCGCACGCCCAATCTGGGGACAGGAGGCGCGGCGAACTTCAATCGCATCACAGGATCCGACCAGACGGTCCCCAATGTGCAGGTCGCCAATTCACAGGTCGCGAACTGGGCCAATCTGACCAAGGTCGAGATGCATCTAATGATCAACTGGGGCGATGCAACCATGCGCCTGGCGTCGTATTCAACGACGGGAAGCACCGCTTACCTGAAATTCCAGAGTCCGGAAGCTGACATCTTGGCGCAAAGACCATTCCCAATTCTCGGATCCGTGAAACAGGCTTACTATCTTGAAAACGCATTCGAATTTCTCGATGCCGCCGGCGAGTGGTATCTGAACGAAACCACGAACACCCTTTACTACCAGCCCAGGAGCGGCGAAGATATGGCCACTGCAACGGTGGTCGCGCCCATGGTTGAGACCTTGGTCAGCCTCATGGGCACTTCCGCTGACACCGCGCCTGCGCATCACATATGGTTCCAGGGCCTGGCCTTCGCCCATTCTACCTACTTGCGGCCGAGCAGCTTCGGATTCTTGGACGGGCAGGCGGGACAGTACAATGTGTCGGCGACCGCCCAGAACCAACAGTACGTGGGCAGGCCATCGGCCGGGGTGTTGGTCGCGAATGCGAACAACATATGGTTTGAACGAAACATCTTCACCCAGATGGCCGCAACCGGCCTCGACTTCAACTACGGCACCCACGACGACACCATCGTAGGAAATGTGTTCACGGACATTGGCGGCGCCGGGGTCTCTGTCGGCAAGTTTGTTCAGGACGAGACCACCGAGTTCCATCTGCCCTACAACCCGAGCAACCCAAACGAGATCTGCACCAACGACACGATCAAGGACAACTACATCTCCAACGTGACCACTGAGATTCAAGGCAGCTGCGGAATTGCCTGCGGGTACCCGCGATCCATCGACATCGAGCACAATGAAGTTTCGAACGTGAACTACACCGGGATTTCCGTGGGGTTCGGCTGGACGGGCGCGGCGAACGCGATGACCGGCAATTTGATTAACTACAACAACATCCACGACGTCGTGAAGACTCTGGCCGATGGCGGCGCCATCTATACCCTGTCAAACCAGGGTTCAGGTTCCGAGATGGAGTACAACTACATCCATGATTTCCAGAAGTCACAGTGGGCTGACTACGGGGATCACGGCCTTTACTTGGACGAGCAAACCAGTGGCTATACGGTCAGTCACAATGTGCTGGTCAATTGCCCCGCCATCAGCACCAATCACCCCGGCACCAACACGATGTCCGACAATGCGGGAACGCTCGCGTCGACCATCAGTGCCGCGGGAATTGAGCCCGGCTACGCCGATATCAAGAAGAATCTGACGATTCCGGTTCCCACTTTTGCGGGCGGTGGCGGGACGAGCGGTACGTGCGCCAACACCGGCGGCGCGGGAGGGACGACCGGCGCTGGTGGTTCGGGCGGAGCGGGCGGATCGCCAAGCAGCGGGGGCGGTTCAGGCGGGGGTGGCGCCACGAACAGCGGCGGGGTGACCGGCACGGCTGGCGGGACAGCCGCGGGCGGCGCCAAGAACACTGGCGGCGCGACGAACGCGGGCGGTGTCACGAACAGCGGCGGTGCGACGAGTGGGGGCGGGGGCATCGGCGCTGGCGGCGCGACGAGTGCGGGCGGAACCATGGGTTCCGGCGGTTCGACAGGTTCCGGAGGCGCAGTCGCACCCGGCGGCGCGGCTACGGGCGGCGCGGCTAGCGGCGGCGGCGGTGCGACCGGCAGTTTGACGAGCACAGGCGGGGCAGGTGCGAGCGGTGGGGCTCTGAGCGTGGGTGGCACTGCCAGCTCGGGGGTAACCGGGACTTCGTCGGGCAGCCAAGCGAACGCGACAGGAAGTGGATGCAGTTGCAGGCTGGGTGGGAATCTTGGGAGATCGAATTCTCAGTGGAACTTTGGCGTCTTGCTTCTCGGCTTCGCGTGGCTTGGAAAACGGCTGCTTCGCCGGAATGACCATCGATTTGTCAGAACCATGCAAGAGAGGCGCTGTCCGGCAATGCGCGGGGAGACTTTCCGATCGCGCCGCAAGATTCTCAAACCCGATTGAGCACAGGCCTTTCGAACGCGGATTCTCTGCGTCGGAGAGCCCTCCCGTCGCGGGCAGCCACACCCACCAGCCGGCCAGATCGGGTCCGCGAGGCGGATCTGACTGCCGGCAGAGCGTCCTGAAAAGCGAGTCCCGAACCGAACGCCGAAGGGGTGGCTGCAAGCGGAGCTATCTAGCGTGGCGGATCACGGCGCGCGATCAGCGCGTGAACCCGCCAGTCGCGCAGGTAGAGCCCGCCCCAGATCAGAACCGCGAAGTAGATCGGGAACAGTGTGTGGCTCAGGAGCGGATCGCCCACGCGGACGTGGGTCGCGATGGCGCCGCCCAGATAGCCGGTGAGCAATACCGCACCCAGCACCGCGGTCCGCGGGATCAGGTAGACGACCACGCAGACGAGCAGGATCAGTCCGATGGCGGGCATCGTGCTGGGGGGATATCCGATCTGCGCAGCCGCCTTCATCACGGCCTCTACACGCAACAACTTGGTGGAACTGTCGAACAGCAAGAACAGCACCGCCACGCCACTCATGATTCGCCCGACCCACAGCCGCTTCTTCGAGATGGGTACCGCTTGACCTTCCATGGTGATTCCTCCCTGCCCTTAGATGCTCGACAGCGCGGGAGCACCTCAAAGAAACCGCGTGCGGAGCAATGGCACGCTCGCATCTCCAGTTGTTTATGGACAGCGCACCGGCGCGCTTGCCCGGACGGATCGGTACACCGCGATGGCCGCTTTCGGTTTGTCGAAATCGCCAGCCATGGAGACGTCTTCTCCGGCCCCAGGGGCCGACGTCACCGGTTGAAGAGAAGGAAGAAAGACGTACACCAAGGTGTACAAGATGCCGGTAACGAGCAGGGCTCCCGCACCGAATTGCAGCCGTCTCGGGTCCTGCATCAAGGCGTCGAATGTCCGGCGCGGTCTGACGACGACGCCGAGGTAGTAGGCAGCAAACGACTTCACTGTCGCTCCTTTCAGGTGAACGAGACGAATAGATTACTAGATCGCCGCACCTACGGCCGTCCTGGCGTCTGCATGGGCACCTCGTACACGGCGTGCGGCGTGGTTACGTAAAGCGTACGGCGATCGGCGCCGCCGAAGGTGCAATTGGAGGGTGGCGCTGGGAATGCGATGCGGCCGGCGAAGTAGCCGGAGTCGTCGAAGATCACGATGGCGCTCACTTCGGTGCTGTTGTTGGCCACGTAAAGCCGGCCGCGATCGTCGACGCAAAGACCGTCGGGCACGTGCAAGCGGGCTCGCGGATCGTCTGGGGCGGCGCCGAACGGTTCGGGGCTGCCCACGCTTCCATCCGCCGCCACTGGCAGTCGCCAGAGACGATCTTGGGTGTCGCTGCCAACGTAGAGCGTATTTCCATCAGGAGAAAGCACGACCCCGTTCGGCATGTCGACCCGGAACGCTACTGACAAGACACCGTCGGGCGCCAGGCGATACACCGCCGTGGCTGCGTGCGCGCCGGGACGCGAGCCCCAGGTCGTGTCACTGAAGTAGATGTTCCCGTCGCGGCGAATGGTGAGATCATTGGGCGCGTTCAACGGCTGGCCATCGGGCGCGCGTTCCGCAAGTACCTGGCGCCCTGTGGCCGAAACGCGCGCCAGGGCGCCATTCCAACGTTCGCACGCGACCAGGCGTCCCTGGGCATCGACACCCAGCCCATTGGTACTCGTCGGCGAACCTGGATAGGTGAGGATCGAGAATGCGCGCGTACGCGGATCGAAACGATAGATCTTGGCAGCCGGAGCATTTTGCTCGACCACGTCGGAAAAGATCAGGACGCCGTCGCTCGCGACCCAGAAAGGCCCTTCCAGCGAGACAAAGGCAATGTCGCTGGGAATGGCGCGAGGTGCGCCCGCGGCGAGAGATCCTTGAGTTGCCTTCATCTCTGGCGGTGGGCCGGAAGGGACCGTGGTTGCGCAGGTGACAAGGGACATCAGGGTGAGCCCCACGCCAACCAAGCAGATCCTTGCGAACACGATCGCCGCCTACCGCGCCTCTTCTCGCGAGGTCAATGGCAGGCCCGCCGCACCCGCGCGCTCGTCGAGCAAGTGCTGATACATCTTCTTGGTGGTCTCGGCGATGGCGGTCCAGGAGAAATGCTCTTCAACGCGTTTGCGGCCAGCCAGGCCCAGCTGCCGCGCCCAGTCCCGATTGCCAAGCACGCGGTTGATGGCCTCGGCCAAGGCCAGCGGGTCAGCCGGCGGCACCAGCAACCCGGTGGTCTCCGGCACCACGACTTCTTTGATGCCACCCACCGCGCTGGCCACCACCGGCCGCTCGCAAGCCATAGCCTCCAGATTGATGATGCCGAAAGGCTCGTATCGAGGGCAGGCAAACAGCACGGCGTTGCTGTACAGCTCGATGTACTGCGCCTCGCGTAGCAGGGTATTGATCCACACACAGCGCGGTTGCTCGGCAATCTTGGCCGCGATCTCCTCTTCGACGGCCTGTGTGTCAGGCGCGCTCGTGCAACACACCAGCTGCGCGCCTGGGGTTACGTGCTTCATGGTCTCGATCAAATGCACCATTCCCTTCTGTCGCGTGGGAGCATAGGCCTTCCGAACGCGGATTTTCTGCGTCGGAGAGCCCTCCCGTCGTGGGCGGCCACACTCACCAGCCGGCCAGATCGGGTCCGCGAGGCGGATCTGACTGCCGGCAGAGCGTCCTGAAAAGCGAGTTCCGAGCACGCGGCACAGTCTACCGCATCTGCACCCCGCCGAGGCGCCAGTTAGTTCAGCCAGTTATCGCCCGCCAGTTCTCCGCCACCATCCACGGGCGGTGAGCCGGGCGACGGGCGCGGCGGGTGCCTCCACATTGGAGGGTTATCGGCAAAGGGATCACTACAGGGGCGTGTTGCGTCCGCAGGCCGTGTCGGCTCTACCCATGTCCGGCGCGGCGACGAAGCATCCACTCGCTGGCGAGCAGGGCCAGCGCGAGAAACAAGAGCGACGGGTGCGACCAGATCGCGACGGTGCGCAGGCTGCCCACGCGTACCTGGCGCGCGGGCCGTATGCTCGGTGTGCCCAGGGTGCCGACGCGAAATTCCCCACCGGTGACCGCGGCGATCTGGCGCAGCACTTCGTCGCGGCTCACCACATCGTCCAGCTCGCGTCCCTCGGGGCGCAGCACGAAGGTCGCCTGCTCCTCGACTGCGCGGCCGTCGAGAGTCGCGCGGCCAAGCAGGCGATACGCGCCCGCAGCCAGGCCGGCCAATTCCGCGTGGGCTTCGCCGTCCTCCCCTGTGGTCACAGTCAAGGCGCGCAGAGTTTTGGCAGCAGCCCCGGCGCCGCCGCTCGCGTCTTCTGCCGGAAGCAAGTCCAGCGTAACTGCAATGCGGCCCGCGGGGCTGTAGTCGGCGTGCAAGGTGCGCACACGTGCCGCCACAGTTTGGCCGCGCCGATACTCGGTGCGATCAAGATCGATGTGCAGCAA
>PMJE01000271.1 GCA_003157315.1 Myxococcales bacterium
AAGGGCTACGGCATGGGCGAGGCGGGCGAGGGCCAGAACATCACCCACCAGCAGAAGAAGATGGGCGAAGAAGCCTTGCGCGCCTTCCGCGATCGTTTCGACATTCCCATCAGCGACGAAGATATTGGCAAAGCACCCTTCTACCGGCCGCCCGACGACAGTCCCGAGATCCAATACCTGCGCGAACGGCGCCACGCCCTGGGCGGCTATTTGCCCGCGCGCCGGCCGGAGGCCGTGCCGCTGGCGGTGCCTGCGCTGGAGGCCTTCGACTTCCTTTTGCAGGGCAGCGGCGAACGCGAATACTCCACCACCATGGCCTTCGTGCGCATGCTCGCCCGCCTGACCCGCGATCCGGTCATCGGCCGCCAGGTCGTGCCTATCGTACCTGACGAAGCTCGCACCTTCGGCATGGAAGGCCTGTTTCGCCAACTCGGCATCTACTCGTCGGTGGGGCAACTCTATGAGCCGGTCGATGCCGCGCAGCTCATGTCGTACCATGAGGCCAAGGACGGCCAAATCCTGGAAGAAGGCATCAACGAAGCCGGGGCCATGTCGTCGTTCATCGCGGCGGGCACGGCCTACGCCAACCACGGAATCAACCTCGTTCCGTTCTACTGCTTTTACTCGATGTTCGGGCTCCAGCGCACGGGTGACTTCGCCTGGGCCGGCGCCGACATGCGCATGCGTGGCTTCCTCATGGGCGGCACCTCGGGCCGCACCACCCTGGCGGGCGAGGGCCTGCAGCACCAGGATGGTCACAGCCATTTGCTAGCCGCGAACATTCCGACCTGCGTGGCCTACGATCCGACCTTCGCCTACGAGATGGCGGTCATCGTCCAGGATGGACTGCGCCGGATGTTCACCCAGCAAGAGGATGTTTTCTATTACATCACCATGATGAACGAGAACTACCTTCACCCGGCCATGCCCGAGGGGGCGGCGCCCGGGATCTTGAAGGGCATGTACCTGCTGCGCGAAAGTCGCATCGGCGCCGACAAGCCGCGGGTTCAGCTTCTCGGCTCAGGCGCCATCTTGCGCGAGGTGCTGGCCGCGGCCGACCTGCTGGAAGCAGATTTCGGCGTGGCTGCCGACCTGTGGAGCGTCCCCAGCTTCACTGAGTTGCGCCGCGATGGTCTGGCGGCCGAGCGCTGGTCGCTGCTGCACCCTGAAGAGCCGCGCCGGCCGAGCTTTGTCGAGACTTGTTTGGCCAAGCGCAAAGGCCCGGTGGTGGCAGCCACCGACTATGTGCGCCTCTTTGCCGACCAGATCCGGCCCTTTGTGCCTCGGCGCTATGCCGTGCTGGGCACGGACGGCTTCGGCCGCAGCGATCGGCGCAGCCAACTGCGCCACTTTTTCGAGGTTGACCGACGTTTCATTGCACTGGCGGCGCTCAAGGCGCTGGCTGACGATGGTACTGTCCCCGCGGCGCAGGTCAGCGCAGCCATGCGCAAGCTCGACATTGATCCCGGCAAGCCAGATCCGACCCGCGTGTAATCCGAAGGCAAGGAGAATAGACGTGAGCAAGACGGTTGACCTGCTGGTCCCTGATATCGGCGATTTCCACGATGTTCCCGTGATTGAGGTTCTGGTTTTTCCAGGAGCTTCGATAAAGCGCGATGATCCGGTGGCAATTCTGGAGAGTGACAAGGCTTCCATGGACGTGCCATCGCCCCATGCGGGACGAATCGTGCAGGTGCTGGTCAAGGTGGGCGACAAGGTGTCGGCGGGCGCGCGGTTGGCAACCTTGGCGGTTGACGACGAGACGACCTCGATTCTTTCCAGCGATGCTGCGCCGGCGGCGCCATCGCCCAAGCCCGCCCCGGCGGGCCCATGGCAGCCCGAGACGCCGGTGCCGCGAGGGGATCCCCGTGGACCGGCGCCGCAACTGCTGCGCGCACAGGTACCGCTAGCCTCGGGGGTGATCATGGAGAATTTTTCCGCGAGCGAAAGCGCTCGTGCTGGCGTGCGGCCCTCTCCCACTGCGAGCATCCCGCTGGTGGTCGACGAAGAGAAGGCCCAGCACCACGCGGCCCCGGCGGTCCGGCGTCTGGCGCGCGAGTTGGGCGTGGTGCTTACCGAGCTTACGGGCACCGGCCGCAACGGCCGCATTGTAGAAGAAGATCTGCGCAACTACATCAAGGCCGCGATGGCCCGGAAGCCGGCGGCGGGCGGGGGCAATCTGCCCGAGTTGCCGTCAGTGGACTTCTCCAAGTTTGGCCCCATCGAACTTCGGCCGCTCGGCCGCATCCGGCGGGCCACCGCGACCAGCGTGCAGCGCTCGTGGCGGCTGGTTCCGCATGTCACCCAGTACGACGAAGTCGACATCACCGAGCTGGAAGCGTTTCGCAAGGCAGAGACCGAGCAAGCCAAACAGCGCGGCGTGCGCCTGACTCTGCTCGCCTTCTTCATGAAAGCAACGGCGGCGGCGCTTAAGGATCATCCCAGCTTCAATGCCTCGCTCGACGCCACTGGCGAGAACTTGGTGTGCAAGCGCTACTACCATCTCGGCATCGCGGTGGACACGCCTGAGGGGCTGGTGGTGCCCGTGGTACGCCAAGTGGACCGCAAGGGCATCTGGGAACTCGCCGGCGAACTCGGCACGCTGAGCCAGCGCGCGCGCGAGCAGAAGCTGACCCCCGCCGACGTGCAGGGCGCCAGCTTCACCATCTCCAGTCTGGGCGGCATCGGCGGCACTGGATTTTCCCCCATCGTCAACGCGCCCGAGGTTGCCATCCTGGGCTTCTCGCGCGCCTCGCTGCGGCCGGTGTACCGCGATGGCCAGCTCGTCCCCCGACTCATCCTGCCTTTCTCGCTCTCCTACGATCATCGCGCCAACGACGGCGCGCAAGCGGCACGATTCACCGCCCACCTGCGTGAGCTGTTGGCGGACATTCGGGAAGTGCTGCTGTAGCAGAACAGGACCGGGCTCTGTGACTCACGAGCGAACCGGATCGGAAGCAAGCGCCCTATGCGTGACGATCGAGCCACTACAATCCTTGCTTGAGGTCGAGCGAGATTGGCGCGGCCTGGAGAGTCGCAGTGATCGCTCCTTCTTCATCTCATGGTCCTGGAAGTTCGAGCCAATCAGCATGCCAAAGCAGCCGGCAGGCGCGGTCGCAGGGTCCCTGACTGCCCAGAATCCCTCCTGAGCAATGCAGGCCGTCGAGTATGTAGATGGGGTGGGGTGGCTCTCGCCAACGGTCGTATTCGAACACCTGCGACAGTCGGCGCAGGATGCTCGCGCGCGTCCCTGCATGGCGAGCCATCTCCGGCATGAACATCAGCCCCTCGCGCTGACCGAGCCGATCGAGTCGGGTGAGGATCTGCTGCAAAGGCCGGACGCGCGCGAACCGCATGTCTGCGCCGGAAGCAACCGGTTCGCTTGGCGGTGGCTCGGCCGGATCGAGCCATTCATCCCGGTACATCATGGGACAGTTACGCCCACACCCACCAAGACCGTCGCTGGTGCAGTCGACACCGGCGAGCAGCACCGTGCGCGAGACGGGACGCAGCTTGCCCCGATCGTCGATTATGCGACGCACGTTGTTCATCACACGATAGACCTTGGAGCAGGTGGCCCACTGCGGAGAAGTGAACTCGAGGCCGCGCAGACGCGATCGCCCATCCAGTGCCTCCCGCAGCCGCGCCTGGTCGCGCACCCGCACCCAGGCACCTTGGGCGAATCGCGAGGGAGCGCCCAGCGGATCGTGAGGTGGTACGGATGGGGCGGAACGGAGCAAGCAATGAAAGCCGCTCTTGATGCCGAGACCTTGTCCCACCCGTCCGCTGATGCGCTCAAGCAGCGAATGCCTGCCGATGATGTTGAAGCGCTGGCAGCGGCCGGTCAGATACGGTATCGGGGGCAGGGTGGGGACAAAGAGCATGCGCTAGGTCGGGTTTGGCTTGAGGTCGGAAGGAGATTTCGTCTGCCGCATCGTTGTCAGAGATTCTTGCGAAAAATGCGATCCCCGCGCCTTGCGCCAGACGAATCTGGCACAACCGCGCAGCGACGGTCTGTGCACTACTGCCCAGACATGCTCCCGCACGCGGTTCGTCCACTTGAGCTTCCATTCGCTGGCGGCTCCCAGGAAGTCGAAGACTTCGAGCCCGCGGCTTTCCGCGTCCGTGGCTGTCTCGGCCACCATGAGATGCCCGGGGCTGAGGGCGGCAAAAGCGGGATCAAAGCCGATCTTGGCGGCGTACAAAGTGTGGCCGTCTTCGAAAGTGAAAAGGCAAGCGATGCGCTGCCCGGCGACTGTGACGAAGTTCAGGCTCATGCTTCCACGCGGGCCGAACACGTCCAACAGTCCACGATAGAAATGCGCCAGTCGTGTATCGCTGCTGATGCTCGTGCCGGCTTCACCCTTCCAGGCCATGGCTTCGATGGCCAAGGCGTCGGCGAAGTCCGCCGTTGAGGGGGAGGCGAGGCGCTCGAAACAGAGATCTCCGGCCTTGCGCATGCAGCGACGGACATTAGTGCGGAACTTCGAGTCGAGCTGCGCTTCGAATCCAGGAAGTGGAAAATACGGCACGCCCTGGCTCGGGCTAGTCTTGACTAGACAGCCCCAGCTACTGGCAAGCATGGGCAACTCAGTGGCCAGCGCGGAGGCAGCCGGAATGTGGCCAAGCACAAGACGATCCCAGCGGGCATCCGCTCGCAATGCCTCCCAGATCGCCGAGAGCGCACCCGAGTCTCCCCAGAAATCAAAGTGGGGACAGTGTTCACTGCGCAGCGGGTGCAGGTCGCGACCTTGCAGCGTCAGCGGCAGCACGCCCGCCACCTGCCCAGCCCGAACTGCGACGGCGAGGTAGGCCTCGCCTGCTGGTTCGGCGATGGGGCGGCTGAGATCGAAGAACTCAGGCTGGAGAAATGGCGGGGCGTCGGCACAGAGGCGCCGCCATTCGTCCCAGAGGTCACCGCAGTCACGCGCACCATGCGCAAATGGCACCCAGTACGGTTTCTGCGATGCCGTGGCACATTCGCCGGTATTCCAGCTACCGGGGCGTGAGCCAATGGGTGCCGCGCCAGTCATGTTCCTCTACTACCTGCCACGAGCGAGAGAACAATTGCCACGCCAAACCTGACCCTGCAAGGGGTTCTTTCCGCCGTCGCAGGTAACGGGACGGCGGCCACGCCATCATACATTGCAGGATCAGCAGAAAACCTTGGAGCGTTAGATGACACGCTGGGTGAAAAGAACGAAGCGCACTCTCGACGTGGTCATTGCGACGGTAGGGTTGCTGCTGACGGTTCCTCTCTATCCTTTGATCGCGCTAGCCATCTACATACAATCGCCCGGGCCCATATTTTTTCGTCAGCGGAGGGCCGGCGAGTTGCTGGGTCCGGTCACTGGTGAGCGCGGGCGCTTCCGCTTTCGCGAATTTCACATGCTGAAGTTCCGCACCATGCGGCCCGATGCCGAGGCGCACAGCGGGCCAGTGGTGGCGGAAGAGAATGATCCGCGCATCACCTCGGTCGGCCGCATCTTGCGCAAGACCCGCCTCGATGAGTTGCCGCAATTCTGGAACGTGTTGTGGGGAGACATGAGTATCATCGGTCCGCGCCCCGAGCGGCCGGAGCTGATGGCCGATCTGGCCATGGCAATCCCGTTCTTCGAAGAACGCATGCGCGCGCTCAAGCCCGGCATCACGGGGTTGGCGCAGGTTTCTTTGGGCTATGCGGGCCGTCCGCCCGAGGGAAGCGCGCTGGCCGAGATGGCGCGTGCCCTGACCAATCCCTTCAAGATCGATGGCACCGAAGGCGCCTTGGCCGATGACATGCGCATGAAGTTGCTTTGCGACCTTGCCTATAGCTTGGCTGCCGAGAAATTCACCGCGTTTGCGCGCCTGGAAACTGAGATTCTTCTGCGCACGCCGTGGGTCATGGTGATGGGCTTGCACCGCAAGGGACTGGGGCGATGAGCGGGTCGGCACTGCTGGCAGCGGCAGCCCTGGCAGTGCTGGTCTACACCTATGCCGGCTACCCGGCTCTGCTCGCGCTGCTCAGGCGGGCGCATCCGCTGCACGCGCGCCACGATCCACTCTGGACGCCCACGGTGACGGCTTGCGTGGCCGCGTACAACGCCGAGGCGAGCATGGAAAGCAAGCTGGCCAGCCTGACGGCGCTCGACTACCCGGCCGCCAAACTGGACATCTTGGTCTATTCCGACGGCTCCACCGATCGCACCGACGCGGTCGTCGCTGCCTGGTCGGCGCGCGATGCGCGCGTGCAGCTCATGCGCGACGATCTGCGCCAGGGCAAGCCCACCGCGCTCAATCGCATGGCCGAGCGAGCTTCAGGCGAAGTACTGCTGCTCACCGACGCTCGCCAGCCAGTGGAACCGACGGCCCTGCGAGCCATGCTGGCCCTGCTTGCTGATCCATCAGTGGGTTGCGTGACTGGCAATCTGCGCCTGGAAGGCCAGGCGGGCAGCGGCGTCTATTGGCGCTACGAGAACTGGATCCGGCGCTGTGAGGCGCGCTTCCGCAGCGTTGTGGGCATGACGGGCCCACTCTCGGCCATCCGGCGCGCTGACCTTGCCCCCCTGCCCAGCAACTTGATTCTCGACGACATGTGGATTCCCATGCGCTTGCGCCTGCAAGGCCGTCGCGTGCTTTTCTGCGAGGAGGCGTTAGCCTATGACCGGGCCTTTGCTGACGGGCGCGAGTTTGCTCGCAAGGTGCGCACCCTGGCAGGAAACTACCAAATCTTCGCCCTCATGCCGGCTTTGCTCGTGCCCTTTGTAAATCCTTCGTGGTTCGAAACCTGGTCGCACAAGATCATGCGTCTTCTTTGCCCCTGGGCTCTGGCTGTGCTGTTGCTCTCCTGTGCCCTAGGCGTGTCGCGCGTCGGGGTGGGGCAGGCGCCTCTGCTGGCCGCTCTGCTCGCCGGGCAAGTGCTCTTCTACGCGGGCGCGCTGGCAGGTTCACGGATGGGCCGAGTCGGGACCGTGGCGCGGACCTTCGTGGTGCTCAACGCCGCGGCCGTGGTGGGCTTGTGGCGTTTCTTGGCAGGAGCGCAGAAGGTAACCTGGTGATGGATGCGCGCGAGCTGCCGCTGGTCATCGCACATGTGCTGCCCTCGTTTGGGCTGGGTGGGCAAGAGCGGGTGGCCCTGTGCCTGGCCGCAGAGCAACGGATGAACGGTCATCGCGTCGTTGCGGTCTCGCTGGCCGCGCCGCCGATTGGGCCCCTGGCCGACGAGTTCCGCAAGATCAGCGTCGAGCCGTTGACCGTGCCCAAACGAGACCGAGGTCTTGATTTCAGTTTGCCCGGCCGCCTGGCTGGGGAGTTTCGTTGTAATAGCGTGACCGTGGTACACGCACACAACCCGCAGGCCCTGATCTACGCTGCGCTTGCCGGCAAAGCCGCAGGCGCCACGGTGGTCTACACCTGTCACGGCCAGAATTCTCTAGCCCCGGGCCGACTGTGGCTGACCCGCTTGGCTTCGTTGGCAGTGGACGCCTATGTCGGGGTTTCTCCGCGCATCGCCGCGCGAGCCCGCTGTCATCACGAGTGTGCCGAGGCCAAGTTGGCAGTCATTGAAAACGGTGTTGACTTGTCCGCTTTTCGATCAGATGCAGGCGCTCGCCACCAGGTACGTGCTGAATTGGGGTTGCCCGAGTCGGCATGGGTGGTGGGCACAGTGGGGCGATTGGTGGCGGACAAGCATCCCGAACTGCTGCTGCGTGCCGCCCTGCCTCTGCTCGGCCCGGGCGCGCGCCTACTCTTCGTGGGTGACGGGCCCTTGGCCCCAGCTCTGCAGGCCATCGCTGCCCAGCATCCGGCTGGCCGCTATGTCAGTTTCTTGGGTGTCCGACACGACGTACCACACGTGCTGACGGCATTCGACGTGTTTGCGCTATCCTCGCGCACCGAAGGACTTCCGCTGGCTCTCTTGGAGGCTATGGCGGCGGGACTACCGATTGTCGCCACGGCGGTCGGCGGTGTGCCCGACGTGGTACGGGACGGTTTCAGCGCGCGACTGGTTCCCAGTGCCGACGAGGCGGCGCTGCGCGCAGCGCTTGAGCAACTTCGCGACGACCCGCTTGTGGCGGCTGCGATGGGTCGCCACGCGCAACAAGAGAGCCGGCGCTTTTCCGCCGCCACCATGACCAGCCGCTACCTGGATCTCTACCACCGCTGTCGCGCGGAATCGCTTGCTCAGAAACCCTTGACCCTGGTGTAAATTTGCAGCCCAGCCAGCAAGACCGCCGAAATCCCGATGACCGCGCCCAGATCGCGCCGGCCCAGCGAGAGCTTCCAATCGGGATCGTGGCTGCGAATCGCCAACCCGTAGGCACCGGTCAGGCCGAAGAACAACCAGATGACCGGATGATAGGTCAGCGACAAGAAGAAAGTCCCGGCCACCATGCCACACAAAGCTGCCAGCAGGCCGCGTCCCCACTGGTAGGCGACCGTCGCCTCGGGGACGTGTCGGTAGCGCCGCATGCCGGTCAGCACGATCTTGAACGCCAGGTAGTAGAGCCCGACAAACAGCAAGAGCCCGACTGTGCCCATCTCGGCGGCCGCGAGCACGAAGCTATTGTGAGCGGTGAGGTAGTGGTGCTCGCCGAATTGGCCCTGACCCACGCCCCACAGGGGCGATTCCCGCCAAAGCCGCAGTCCCACCGCCCATGCCTCCAGTCGTTCCTGGCTGGAAGCGCTGGCTTCACCGGTCGAACGCCCGCCCAAAATCAGCGCTGGCGCGGCCAGGAGCGCACCCAGCACGAGGCCCTTGCCACCGAAACGAACCGCGAAGTAGGCCGCAGCAACCGCCACAATCACCATCTGTCCGGTTCGCGACGCGGTGAAAATGATGCAGGTCACGCCCAATCCAACGATCGCGGCCATCAGCAAGGTGCTGACCAGGGAGCGCCGGCGGGCCCACAGGGTGAGTGCGAGCGGCAACCCCAGCCCGATGGCCAACGCGAACTCATTGGGATCTTGCAGAATGCCGCGGTAACGGACACGGCTGCCGCCGATGGACGTGGTTCCCGCCAGGCCGGCCTTCTCGCACACGTACTCGAACCCGGGCTCGCCCCCTTGATCGCATTCGTTGGACTCGACACAGGGGCGTCCTTCGGGCACGCCGGCCATGTCGCTAGTGGATTCCTCGGGCTCGACCCGAATACACTGCAGGGGGGCCTGCGCTTGCACCAGGCCCATGAGCGAGAGAGCCAGGACCACGGCCACGATGAGCGAGCAAACCCTTTCCAGGGCGCGAAAGCTCTGGGCGCCGTGGGCCACCAAAAAGTAGAGCGCGGGCGACACGATCAGGGCCGCAGCCACGTGGCTAACCGAAGCGGAGGCGCCCAGGGTGGTCGCGACCAGCGCCCAGAGGTAAAGTGCAACCGCCAGCAGGGCGTGGGGAGCCAGCCGCGGGCGCGAGAGGCGCAGGCGCAGATCGAGCACCAACCCCAGCAAGGTGACTGCAAAGAGAATGGGAATGCAAGGAACTCGACCCAGAAAGGAAAAGACCTCGTGAGGCCTCAAGTAAATGAACGCAATCAGAGCAAGAATTCCGGGCAGGGCAAACATGCCTATTCCAAGCGCGTGGTTTTGCTTTTTCCCAAGATGTTGGGATCGAAAGGAATCCGCTGCATGGGTACCCTGTGCCTTGCGCTCTCTGTGGTGGGATGCGCGACGCCGCTGCCGGGTTTCGACTATAGCAAGGAACCGGATCCGCGGAAGTCGGAGTTCGTGGTGGGACCCTCCGACGTTCTGCGGATCAACGTCTGGAAGACCCCCGACCTCTCGGTTGAGGTCACGGTGCGGCCGGATGGCACCATCACTCTGCCGCTGATTGGCGACGTAACCGCTGCCGGTCGCACGCCAAGCGAGCTGCGCGACGAAATCAAGCGCAAGCTCACGGCATTTCTGCGCGACGACAACCCAGTCGAGGTCATCGTGGAAACTGTCAACAGCTACCGCTTCACCGTGGCTGGCAACGTAGAGAAATCCGGCATGTTCACCACCAAGCACTACGTCACGGTTACCGAGGCCGTCGCCCTGGCCGGCGGCCCCAACCGCTATGCCGACTTGGACCAGGTACTCATCCTGCGCCAGAGCCCCACTGGCGCGCGTTCAATCCCGGTCAATATCAAGGAAATCTACTCAGGACGGCACCCCGAGATGGACGTGGTGATATTGAAGGAGGACCGGATTTTCGTACCGTGACCAACCCTCACTTCTGTCCGTCGATGACCTCAAGGTCGTCGCACACGGCATAGGTGTGCACCCCGCGCATCCCGGGCCAGGCGTCGGGGTCGATGGCTTGCACTAGTCGTTCTTGGTAGCCGCGGGTGTCGAGGCGGGTGATTTCGTGGAAATTCAATTTGTGTCCGTAGTAGGGCGCGCAGTCCTGGCTGGGGCGATACAGCTTGCCATCGTGGGACACGATCGCGCCCGCCGAACGCGCGTAGCGCACGTCGAGTGAGAGCGGGCTGGACGGGTGCATGGTCCACTCGCCATCCAGCCGATCAGCATGGAACAGCAGGAGATGGTAGCTGGCTTCGGCCGGATCGATGGCGGTGACAAAGAGCCAGATGCGCCCCTCATGGACAAAGGGCGTGCTGTCAACCGCCCGAATGGGCAGCAGATCGCGCACCTTGACCCATGTATGGGGGAAATCCACGGCGTGATACAGCTCGACACACCCGCTCCCCACGGTTTCGGGGATCATGAACATCTCGCCCTCGGCGTCGAACACCGCCGGATACGACAGGTGGTAGGGCCGGCTAAGCACGCGCACCGGCTCGGACAGCTCACGGTTGGGCATCACCTCCATGCAGACCAGCGCCCCTTTGCCCTCGGAGAAGCTCAACTCCTCGCAGAACAGCCAAAGCCGGCCCTGGCGTCGCCACAGGAAGGGGTCGGCAAAATACCCCCCCTGCGGCGGCGTGATCCAACGGAAAGCCGCCAGCCCCTCGGCCGACACATCTTCAAATAGCTTGCGCGGAAAACCGTTGCGTAGGGCGATCCGCCAATGAAAAATCATGGGCGGTCGGCGCACCAGATTGACCACGCGGCGAGTGATGCGAGGGGCCAAAAATTTCACAATGTCGCGGTTGCGCGGATTGTCGCGTGCATCAGGCACTTCTTGGGCCGCTGGTGGCACAGCCACTAGGCCCTGCGCGAACTGGTGCCATCCGCGTTGGTGCAACTCGTGCAGCTTGCGGATCACGAAGGTCAGCGCGATCAAGGTTGGACGCACACAATTCTTGGTGCGGAAAAGGCTGTGCTCAGTGGCGACCTGCGCGTGGGTGAGCACGTGCACGCCGCCTGGTGGCCCCCCGTGCATGAGCAATGCAGCGCTGGAGAGCAGCCGCCCATCGCGTACCTCGCTGAATCCGGGAGTGGGCGAGCGCGGCTCGCCGGGCTCGCCCAGGTGAATTGACCAAACCCCAAAACGGGCCAGGGGGCACAAGGCGTCGGGCACCGGGCCAGGCGCACAATGGAGAATCACGTCAGGGTCCAGCGCCTTGACGGCGGCGATTGTGCCGGCGGGAAAGGCCAAGGCGCCTGACCGATCCGTGCGTTCTGCGGGCAGGTTGGGAACGCGCGCGAACACGTCCGAGCAATCCACCGGCGCGATTAGGGCCTGCACGTCGGGATAGACACGGCGGTCCCACGCTTCAAGCACGAGGAAAGAAATCTGGTGCAGCAACGCCGGAGTGACTTCGGGCCCCCAAGGCCAGCGTGCTTGACTCGGGTCTTCGGGCGAGCCGGCCAAAACCACCGCGACTAAGCTGGCGAAGTTCGACCGTTCGATGTGCTGCAAGGCCGCGGCCTCGGGTCGGCCGAGCAGCGGGCTGTCGGCCACGGCCACAATGCGCAGTTTGGGCGCGTCGACAGTAGATCGCAGGAAGAAAGTTTCCAGTCCAGCCATAGCGTCACGCTGCCGCGGGCGGGGGAGGCAAACGATAGTCGCGGTACTGCGCGGGATTGCCCGCGCGTCCCTCCATGGCGGCTACTGCGATGTTGTACATCTCGCGTGCGGTCACGTAGTGCAATACCCAGTTCTTCCCGTCGTTGAACATCTCGGTCAGGGCCCGATGGAGCGCGTGCCCGCCTTGTCCCAACAGAGAAGCCGCTTCCGGCTCAGGCGCACCGTGGGTGTGGACCTTGACAAAAACCCATTCGGGCCGACCCGCGACATGAATATTTTCGTCCACCCAGCGGCGCACGCGTGCCGGGGTGGCAGGATCGTTGGCGGTGATGCAAGCGTTCTCGATGCGCAGGGGCATGCGTGCGGCGCGCGCATGCAGAGCTAGCGGGCCCTCGATCATCAAGATGCGGTCTTCGCGCATTTGGCCCACGCGCGCCGGCTCGCCCTGCTCATAGGCGCGGGCGCGGCCCAGATCGCCCACCGGCCAGTAGATGCAGTTGACGATGTTGGGCTGGGTCTCGTCGGGCGCAGAGGGAAAGGTGAAGTCGGCGTAGCAGCCGGTCTGGAAAAGCAAAGGGATCTCATCATCGACGCCGCACGCCTGGCGGTCACGCCGCCCATTGGCCAAGGCCCAGTTGCCGTGAATGAATGCGTAGCGGAGGCGGCCGTCAGGATCCCGGGCCAGATGCCCGTGTTCGGCGAACCGGCGCAGCGACTGCTCGAGTTGCGCGCGCAAGGTTTCCCGGGTGTCCCCATCGTGGTGCAGGTGCATCTCGACCTCCCCCAGACCTGCGCCAGCCAGCTGGGCGAGTGGATCGAGGAGTTCTGGCCGGTACTGCTCGCACGGGAAGAAGAAAGTGTGCTGCGGGGCCTGCCCGTCGGCGTCGCGATAGTTGCGCGCCAGCGCCGGGTAGCCGTCGGCCCATGCCTGCATGCGCGCACGGCCCTGGGCGGCGTCCACGTTGTTCCACAGTGGCTCGTGATGGTCACAAAACGCGAAAAGCAGGTGGCGCCGATCGCGAAACCGGCTGGCCCATGCGCGACCCATCCGATGCCTAGCCCAACCGCGGATCCACGTGTGCAGATTCCGTTCCCAACTCATGTCCAGGCCCATTTGCCGACAAGAATAGCAAACCCCGACGGGTTGGCATCCCCGCTTGCGCCTATTCCACGAGCAGAACCCCGAGCTGGCGTTTTGGCTCGATTCGTCGCAGCCACCGATGCAGGCGGAACTCAGTGGCGCCGCCAGAACGGGCAATGAGTACGACGCCGTCCAAGGCGTAGAGCAGTGAGGCCGCGGGACCGGTGGCGGCCGGCGCGCCAAAAGCGACCAACACGCGATCAGCGCGGGCGCAAGCGTCCTCCAGCGCGCGCTCCAGAGCGGCAGGACGATCGGCCGCGTCCGAAGTGCCGGTGCGCTCGCTCGTGGCCGGCGGCGATTCGGTGTCAAGGATGTCCACCCGGTCGCCCAGGATCTCAAAAGCCAGGGCCAGCCGCCGTGCCGTCGGCATGACCGCTAAGCCCGCGTGCATGGCCACAAGACCCAGCTTGGCGCAGCCTCGCTCCCGGATCCGTCGCGCGGTGGCCAAAACCTCTGGATCCAGCCCTTCGACAGGCGGTGACGAAGCGTTTCCTGTACCTCGCGCATCCAAGATGCAGCAAAGCATAAACCAGGGAGGCCGCAGTGTCGGTCAGAATCCCGTGGGTCGTTGTCGGATCGCCACGGCGGCCACGCAAGCAGGCAAAAACAGTCTTCGACATGACGCAGAGGCCGCGACGGTTAGGGCAGCTTCTCGCCGTCGGACTGGGTATGGCAAGCCTGGCGCGGCCGGCTGCGGCGGGCTCGCTCGACTATCAGTTGGGGGCAGGGGCATATGTCGGATTCACCGACAATGCGCTTGGCGTGCCCAACGGCAGCCCAGGTTCGGGGAGTGACGGACTTCTTCTGGGCCGCGTGGACGGCGGCTTGACGCTCACCCGCCAGTTCTCAGAGCAGCGGCTCGCCTATGCCTTCACCGCTAGCCGGTATATGGTCCAGTCAGGTGGCGACACTCTGGCCAATTCGCTGGCTTGGGAAGCGGCTTTTCAGCCGCTCACCTCCTTGCGCCTCTCCACCTCCCTGGGCGCGACCCAGGGCCGCCTGACCTCGCTGGATGTGTCCTCGTCGTCAGCCTCAGGCGGGACAACCACTGGGCCCACCGGGCCGCGCCCGGCGCAGGCTCTGCTTTACGCCTCGGCCGACGCCAGGCAGGGACTAAGCGCCGAGCTTTCTCCCCGCTGGCGTATTCTGCAATCGCTGGTCGCCCAGGGTTTCTGGCCGCTGGAGGCGAATACCACACGCCCGAGCAGTTATTCCGGGGATATTGACCTGGGTATCGAACGCGACTTCGCCCGCGACGGGATCTCGCTGAATGCGCGCGGCCTGGTCATGCAAAGCGATGAGGTCATTTCCAATTGCGTGGTGATCCTGCCCCAATACCGCAGCGCTGTGGCCGGTGGCAATCTGGGCTGGCGCCACACCTTTTCGCCAGCGTGGAGCGACTACCTCTCCGGCGGCGGACTCGTCATCGATTCCCCAGTCGGCTCGGGCGCGAGTTTTCAGCCAGTCGGGTTGGCCGAGCTTCTGGCGCACGGGGAGACCAACGAATTCAGCCTGCGGGTCGAGCGCAACGTCACCGCCAACGTGTTTGCCGGCGATATCTTCCTGAGCACGCGGGTTGTGGCCAACGCCTCGGCCGGGTTTGGCAAGACCCAGAAACTGCAGCTGCGTGCTCTGGGCAGCTTTGACCGGTCCTCCGCAGTCGGCTCTGCCGGCGAGAACCGCGGAGGCGCGTCGGTGTGGCTGGCCCAGGCTGTGATGACTTACGGGGCGCCAGGACCGCTGCTGGTCAGCCTGGAGTATTCCTTCACCGATCAGCAGGCGATCGCGCCCGCGTGCGGTCAGACGCCGGCCTTTTTCAGTTTCCGGCGCAACCTGGTCATGTTGGGCATTGAGGTCAAGTACGCCTCGCTACGCCCTTTGCTGGGCCGCGCGCCGAAAATTCGCGTGGCGGGCAACCCTGCCGAGGATCCGCGGCAATGAAGCTCCTCTTCCTCAGCAGCCTCTGTTCGACGCCGCTTCTGCCCAACCTCAGCCCAGGCAACGCCCGAATCTTGCGCGCCCTGCGTACCATTGCCGACTGCCGCGTAATCATCCCGGTCTTCCCGGCCCGGCACGCCGGTGCGGCGGGCGAGATTCCGGCGGTGGAGGTGGAGCAGGACGGGTCGCCCATCTTTCACCCGCGCATCTTCCACATCCCGGGGGTTGCACGATTTTTGAACGGCGTGTTCTACACCCTGTCGGTGGCACCCATGGTCTATGCCGAGGTGGCGCGCTTCCGGCCTGACGTGATTCTGTCGCCCTGGGTGTATCCCGACGGAACCGCCGCGGTGGCACTGGGCAAGATAACCGGAGTTCCGGTGGTGGTGCGCGCCATGGGCAGCGATATCAACCAAGTTGCGCATCTGCGGGGACGCCGCACCCAGGTGCGCTGGGCTTTGCACCACGCGAGCCGCGTGGTTGCGGTGAGCCGCGCGCTCGGGCAGGCCATCGCCGCCCTGGGCGTGCCGGACGAAAAGATCGCGGTGATTCCCACCGGAATCGAGCCCGCGATCTTCTATCCGCGCGATCGTGCCGAGGCTCGGGCCACACTGGGCCTTGCGCCTGGACCGCTGGTCTTGGTGGCTGCGCGGCTTTCCCCGGAAAAGGGTCTGTTGCACTTGCTGGCCGCGATGTCTTTGGCGGGCGAGCGCTGTCGCTTTCGTCTGGTGGTGGTTGGCGATGGGGCGCAGCGCCGAGAGTTGGAGCAGGAGGTACGGCGCCGTGGCCTGCGCGACCGCGTGCGCTTCGACGGCTTCCAGCCCGAGGCGCGCATGCCGGTCTACTACTCAGCGGCTGACCTGTTGTGCCTGCCCAGCCTGGCGGAAGGCTGGCCCGACGCACTGATGGAAAGCTTCGCCTGCGGCTGCCCGGCGGTGGCATCGGCCGTGGGCGGCGTGCCCGAAATAGTGGCACTGACCGGCGTCGGCCTGACTGTGCCGCCCGCCAGTCCCGACGCCTTGGCGCGCGCATTGGAAGAGGCGTTGGCACGCGACTGGGACCGGCGCGCAATTGCAGGGGCCATGGGCTCCTACACCCTTGCCGCCACCGCCCGTCGCTATCTCGATGTTTGTCAAGAAGCGATTCAAGCCAAGGTGACAACATGAATGGGAATCCACAAGTTCGCCCCTTGCATGCGCAGCGGCCCTTGCGCGTGGCCATCGTCGGCTGCGGCAAGATTGCAGACGGCCATGTCGACGAGATTCGCAAAATGCCTGAGCAGGCCGAGACCGTGGCGGTCTGCGATCGGGAAGGCCTGATGGCCGAGCAGCTAGCCGTCCGCTTCGCCATCCCGGCTCACTACGACAACTTCGAACGAATGCTGGAGCAAGCGCGGCCGGACGTGGTCCACATCACCACCCCCCCGCAGTCGCATACCGCACTGGCGCTGCAAGCCCTGGCCGCGGGTTGCCACGTCTACGTGGAAAAGCCCTTTGCTCTCGACGGTGCGCACGCGGCCCAGATGGTTGCGGCCGCGGAAAGCCAGGGGCGCAAGCTCACGGTGGGCTATTCCAGCCTCTTCGACCCGCCGGTGGTGCGGTTGCGTGAACTGGTGGCCGCGGGTGTGCTGGGCGAGGTTTTGCACGTGGAGAGTTTCTACGGCTATAACCTCGATGGCCCGTTTGGCAAAGCGTTGCTCGCTGATCCCAGTCACTGGGTGCATGGGCTTCCGGGCAAGCTGTTTCACAACATTATCGACCATATGCTCAACAAGATCGTCGAGTTCGTGCCCGACGACGTTCCGCAAGTGACCGCGATTGCGCGCGCCCTGCGCCCCGAGCGCGCGGGCGACCAGCGCGACGACATGATGGACGAACTGCGTGTGCTGGTGCGCGGCCGGCGGGTCACCGGGTACGGAACCTTCTCGTCCCACATTCGGCCGGCGGCTCAGTTTGTGCGGGTGTACGGCACGCACAACATTGCACATGTGGATCTGCTGGCCCGCACCGTCACCCTGGAAGCCAAGCCCAGACTGCCGAGTGCGATAGGCCGCTTGGTGCCACCCTTTGAGCAGGCTGGCGCCCTGGTCGGGCAGGGCTTGTCGAATATTGGCCATTTCCTTCGCTCAGATTTTCAGTATTTTGCAGGCATGCGGCACCTGATGTCGCTGTTCTTCGACAGCATTGTCGACGACGGACCGGTTCCTATCGCCTACCGGGATATCCTGCGCATCTCGCAAATGATGGACGAGATCTTCCGACAGGTACGCGTGCAGAATCCAGTAACGGAGGGCATTGCATGACCGCTTTGGTGACCGGCGCAACCGGATTCTTGGGGGGGGCCTTTGTCGCTCGCCTGCTGGCCCATGGTACTTCACGGGTTCGCTGCCTAGTCCGGCCTGGCTCGCGCACCGCAGTTCTTGAGCGACTGGCGGTTGGCCACGATCGTCTGCTGCTGGTGCGCGGCAGCTTGGCCAGCCCGGATGTCGCTCTAGCTGCGCTCGACGATGCGGATGTGGTGTACCACCTGGCCGCAGGTACCGGCGGTGCTGCCGCGGATCTGTTCTTGAATACCGTGGTGGCGTCGAAGAACCTGCTGGAAGCTGTGCTACACCGGCAGCACCCTGCAAGGGTCGTGTTGGTCAGTTCGTTTGGCGTGTACGGGACAGCGGGGCTGGCGCGCGGGGCGCTGGTCGACGAGGACACACCGTTCGAGACCAATCCCGAGCGCCGCGATCTCTACTCGCAGGCAAAGTTGCGCCAGGAGAAACTCTTCCGGGAATATCACCAGCGGCACGGACTCCCCTTGGTCGTCCTACGACCGGGCGTGATCTATGGTCCGGGCGGGTCCCCCATTTCGAGCCGTGTCGGGCTCTCTGTTCCCGGCCTCTTCCTTCACCTGGGCGGTCGCAATCTGCTGCCGCTAACCTACGTCGACAACTGCGCTGAGGCGATCGTCGTGGCGGGCGAGCGGGGAGTGGCCGACGCGCAGGCATACAACGTGGTCGACGACGACCTGCCCACTTGTGTCGACTATCTTCGCCAATATCAGCGTGAGGTGCGTACCCTGCGAGCCGTGAGCCTGCCTTACCCGGCAAGNNTGGCAGCCCATCATCCCGACCGACGAAGGGCTGCGGCGGACGTTCGCGGATCTGCGCAGTCTTGCGCATGCCACTTCGGGTGCGAGTTGATCTAGATATCAGTTTTTTGTGAGCACACGGATGGGCGAGGGGAGGATCCGGAGGCCTGGTTGGCACGCGAGACCGCAGGAGGCGCTTGCACTCCCAGCGCGTGCGATCCAACCTTGCCTCATGCGATGTGCGCGGTTGGCGGGCGCTTTCTCGGCGGCGATTCTTTTCGCAGGCTGTGCGGTAGCTGCGCGGGCTGCCACTTTAGGGCCCTCAGATTCCAGTTGTCCGGCGGGCCGTGGGCGGACCTTCGAGGTCGGGCCGCAGCCTGGACTGCAGCGGCTGGCCGACGTGCCGTGGAACTCCTTGGGCCCGGGTGATCGCGTGCTTGTGCATTGGCGGCCCGAACCCTATCGCGAACAGATCCTGGTCTCGGCCCAAGGCACGGCAGAGCAGCCGGTGCGCATTTGCGGCGTTTCCGGGCCACAGGGCCAGCCTCCCATCATCACCGGCGAGGATGCCCGCACGCTTCGGGCGCTGGGTTTCCCTTACCCGCCTACCCAGGAACGCGGAGTCGTTGTCGTGACCTTGCGCGAGGGCCAACTCTGGGGCGCCAAGCCCAGTCACATTGTGCTGGAAGGACTTGACCTGCGCGGTGCCCAGCCAGGGCATTTCTTCACTGACCAGACGGGAAAGCGTCGCCGTTTTTCCGTCAGCGCCGCTGCACTGTTCGTCGAGCGGGGCGAGCACATTGTCGTTCGCCACTGCACGCTGACTGATTCGGCCAACGGCTTTTTCGTGGCCTCCGGCGATTCGGAGGAAGTCGTGTCGCGTGACATCCTGTTCGAGGCGAACCACGTCTACGGCAACGGAGTCACGAATTCCTTCTATCAACACAATACCTACACTGAGGCGGTGGGGATGGTGTACCAGGGGAACCGGTTTGGCCCTCTGCGCCCGGGCGCCGGCGGGAACGCCCTCAAGGATCGCTCGGCCGGCACGGTGATCCGCTACAACTGGATCGAGGGAGGTGCCCATTTGCTCGATCTAGTGGAACCCGAGGAGAGCACGAAGATCACCGATGCAGACGCGCATTTCCGGCAAACCTATGTCTATGGCAATGTTCTGCTTCACGGGCCGCTGGACGGGTTCTCCGTGGTGCACTACGGGGGCGACAACGGCAACCCAGCGCTGTACCGGAAGGGAACGCTGTACTTCTTCAACAACACCGTCATCATTAGCGGCGAAGAAAAGAGTCGCTGGAATACCGCCCTGTTTCGTCTCGAGACCGCCGACGAGACGGCCGACGCGCGCAACAACATCGTGTTTCGTCAGGGGAGCACCCATCTTCTTCTGCTGGACGGTGCTGGCCGGTTGCATCTCGGCTGCAATTGGGTGAGCGAGGGATTCGGCCAACGGTTGCACCCTGAGCCGGGCATGGCCCCCATCGAAGGTCTGGAGCGCATTGTCGTGGGCCGCCCCAGCCCGTTTGCCAATTTGGAAGGCGCCGATCTGCGTGTGCGGCATGGCTCGGACGCCGCTCGCCCTGGCGATCCACTCGTGCCCGAAGTGGCCCAGGGGTACTTGCCGGTGCAGGTGTACGTTCCTCACCAGAAAGTCAGGCCGCTCCCGGCGGGGACAGCCCGCACGGCACTAGGCGCTCTCGAGTAGGAAAGCGTGAGCTTGGCAGTGAAGCCAGCTCACTTCCGGGCCCAGGCTATGGCGCGGCGAAAGACCTCGGCGAATTCGCCGGCCAGGGCCTTGCGGTCGTAGCGCTCGATACCGACGGGCGGAGCTTGCGCAGGCAAACGGCCCGCGCGAAAATCCGCGAGCAGGCGCGCGAGGTATTCGGCGATGCGCGGCTCGTCGCGCGGAGGAAGAAGATCGCCCAGGCGAGTGGTGCGCACCAACTCGGCCAATGCTCCCTCAGGCGTCAGGGTGAGACAAGGTCGCCCCAGCGCCATCAGTTCGAAGATCTTGGCCGGATAGATCCGCTCTGCACCGGGTGTGTCATCAAGCAGACACAGCAGGAGATGGCTGGCCGCCACCTCCTTCATCATGGCGTCGTGGGGCAGATACCCGACCCGTTCCACTCCCAGTGCTTCGGTGCCTGCGAAGCAAGGCAATTCGGTCTCGACGATCCGACCCAGAAAGCGCAAGCGGAGCAGCGAGGCCAGATCAGGCGACGCTGCGTGCAGCCGCCGAACCGCGCCGAGCAAACCTGCGGGGCTGGTCAGGCGGAAGATGGTTCCCGCGTAGGTGACCACCAGGCGGTCGCCGGTCGGCGTGGGCAGGGCGGCGGGGATGTCCTCGCGGTCATAGCCATTAGGAATGGCAAACACGCGTTCCGGTTGCAGGAAAGGGAAGCGCGCCAACAGGTTCTGGCGAAAGGCCTCGGTGGCAGTGGTCACCGCATGCGCGAAGCGAAGCAGCCTGCCTTCCAGAGCCTCACCCACCACACGGGGAAGATCGCCTGCCACCATTTCGTACGTCTGGCTCAGCGTGCTCCATTCGTCGCGATAGTCGAGCACGACCGCAGTGCCGCCACGCAGACGCGCCAAGGGGGCGAGCAGGAACTGGGAAAACGGCGGGGCGGTAATGAAGACGACGTCGGGTCTCTCTGCGCCCGCCAGACGCCGAGCCAGTGCGAGTTGCGCGCCCGGCTGCCAGAGTATCTGGGGATCAGGAAGCAGCAGTTGTCGCGCCCCGGACGTCACCCTCTGCAAGAGCCGCGTCCGCCATGAGCCCATTTTCCCGCTGGACGTCTTCCAGGTTTGCGCTTTGATGCCGTAGCCCGGCTCGAGTGTCCGTGCCCGCAGCAGCGGCATGTCCGCCGGAATGTCGCGCAAGAGAGATTCGTCGCGCAAGGGGACCGATGGGTTCAGTGCGGTCAACACCGCCGGAGAAACGCCATAGGCTGGCAGGTATTTGGCCAGCTTGAGCACGCGGTGAATACCCGCGCCCCCAGTTGGAGGAAAAGTGTAGGAAACCAGGAGAGCTTTGGGGGAGGAGTGCATCCTATTGAGTACCCGTGAAGAATGACCGAGCATTGCGACAGAAACTTGAAGGAGAACGATGACCAGTCCTGTGACTTTGATGGTGCGAGCTCGAGGGTTGATGCAAACATTGCGAGAGGATATTCGTGCCAAAGCTAGCTGGAACTACCAGGGCGAGGGTTCCCGGGAGATGCTCAGGGCGTTGTTCAGCGACGGCACACTGGCAGTCATCCTGTATCGGCTCATGCAGGCGTCCCACCACGCGGGGCTGGCGCCGGCAGAGATGCTGTTCAACAAGATGAACGCCGTATTCGGCCAGTGCGTCATCGGTCGCGGCGCGGAATTCGGCCCGGGTTTGGTGTTCATCCATTCCCAAGGCGTCGTCATCAACGGCGCAGTTCACGCGGGCCAGAACGTGCACATCGAACACCAGGTGACAATTGGCGCCGAGAAGGGCAAGAGTCCCTGCCTGGGCAACAACGTCTTCATCGGCTGCGGGGCCAAGATCGTCGGTCCAGTAATTGTAGGTGATGGAGCGCGTATCGGTGCGAATGCGGTGGTGGTGCATGACGTGCCTGCCAATACAACGGTGGTAGGCATTCCCGCGAAACCGGTGGAACCCAGGCGCAAGCCTGACCACCAGGAGGCCGCCGCAAGCGACTAGCGCTGGGAAATCCACTGTGATGTGAGATGGCGGTGCCGTCGTACCCGTTACCGTCGCCACGTTGGAAATCCACTCAAGCAACAAACTCGTCATGCAAGTTGTCACAAGGACTCCGCGTGGTAACATCGCCGCCGTGCTCTCTGGGGGCTCTGTTTGCGTTGAAGCGCCGGGCGAAATTGCCTATCGCTACGTGATCCTTCGCGCTGTCGCTGCCGCCTGCAAGGTCGCCATCACGCGTGTGTGCGGCCGGCGCGTTTCCGCTGAGGGGTTTACCCATCAGGTTGTGTCCGCGGTGGGCGAGGCATTCAATAACATCGCGCTTCACTGTTACCGTGATCGCCCCTCGGACATCGTACGAGTGCGCATGACGATCGAAGCCGGAGTGATGCGTCTAACCATAGAAGACTACGGGGCCAGCTTTGATCCGCTCACTGCCCAGGTACCCGACCTGGACGCGCTACCAGAGTCAGGGCTCGGCATCTACATAATGAGGTCTTTGATGGATGAGGTGACCTACCAGCCGGGGCGGCCCAATGTTCTCAATCTGAGCAAGAGGATTTGCGAATGCCCGGGGGAGTTGCCCAAGGTCTCTGGCAAGAGGACAACACATGGACTTCTCCACGAGTAGTGCGGAGGGCGTGGCTACTCTTCGGATCGTGGGTGAGCTGGACGCGGTCACCATTCCCGATATTCGCCCGGCCATCGACGCCTTGGTGGCTGAACGGCACCCGCGCATCGTCGTCGATCTGTCGGGTCTACGGCTGATTGACAGCTCGGGCGTGGGAGCGGTGGTGTTTCTGTACAAGAAGGCCAAGGAATATGGCGGCGTAGTGACCGTGCAGGGACTACGTGATCAGCCCTTGTCGATCTTCAAGTTGCTGCGCCTGGATCGGGTTCTTCTGGCGTGAGAGCGCATGGGCTGGGTGGAGGATGAGCCAGCGGGTCGCGAGTGGGTCGCCGAGGGACTGCGCCTTCTGCGGCGTGCCGGCCGACGACCGCTATTGACTCTTGCCTGGGCGCTGTTGGCCGCGGCCCTGCTGTTGGCCCTGCAACTGCGCCGGCCGCCGGCCTTTGCGGCGCGGGCCGAGCTGCTGCTGCGCGAAAATGCCTTGTCGACCGATCGCAACCGAATCTCGCGAGCGGATCTACGCAGCTTCGTTGAGAACGTCGCCTTGACCTCGACCAGTCTGATGGACGTAATGGACCGACACGGACTCTTTCTCGCTGAGACTGCGAACAGTCCAGTGCTGGCGCTGGCCGAAATGCGCAAGAGCATAGATGTCGATATCGCGCAGGACTACTTCGCAGAGGATCGGCTCGAGCGCGCTCCCTCGCGCTCGGCGCGCATCGTGCTCACCTTCAGCGCCGAGGAGCCCGAGCAGGCCATGGTGGTGGTGCGCGATCTGGGCTTGCTGGTGGCTCGCGCCGAGCTGGGTCGCCATACCGAAAGGGCGCGCCAGCAGGCGGTTCTTGCCGATGCTGCGGCTACCGAGGCTAACCGTCAGGTCACGGCAAGCCAGGCCGAGTTGGCGGCGATGCAAACGACTCTTGTGGGAACAACCGCGAAGATCTCGTCAGCGCAGCGGGTGAAGATGGCCTTTCTGCGCGCCTGGTTGACCCAGCTCGAGCGCCGGCATGGCGAGCTGGAGCAGGAGCACGCGCGGCTCGAACTGGTTGCCGCCGCAGAAGAGAAGCAAGCCGGCACGCGCGTTCATCTGGCGAGTCTGCAGAGCGAGAGCGAAGCGTCGCACGACAACGGCAAGTGGCTTCGGCGCAAGGCCGCTATCGCAGGGGCGGGTGGGCTGGCGCTTGCCCTGCTGCTGGTGGGCGCATTCAACCCGAGGCTATACGACGCGGATGATATTAGGCGGACGGGCGGCCTGGCGCTGGGACATTTGCACGGCCCGCAGCAGCGGGCGCGCTCGGGAGGTAAAACGTGACCGGCGAAGGTAACTGGCTTGGGCCGCGGACGGCGTTGCACATGGTGGGACGCGCGCTCCGATCGCGTGTGTTGTGGCTGGTCTTGTTGCTGGCAGTGGCAACGACTATCGGCGTCCTGCGGGTGGTCCGCCCGATCTACCGATCCGAAGTTGTGCTTTTCTACCGGCCCTCGCCCGGGACCAGCTTCGTTTCGCAGACCGAGGGCGATCCCTCGCGCCAGCTCGCGGCCCGGCTCAAGGAAATGCTTTTCACCCGTGAGCGTCTGGTCAGCCTGGTCAAGGAGTTCTATCTCTATCCCGCGCAGGTGAAGCGCACCGGGCTGATCGACGCTGCCGAGGAGATGCGCAGGCAGTACCTCAAGTTCGAGTCGAGCGGCGGCGAGACCTTTCGCATCAGCTTCGAGGATGAATCTCCCGTGCGAGCGCAAGCGGTTACTGCGCGGGCTGCCGATATGCTATTGGACGTACATCGCACCTGGCGCCGGCAGGATGTGGTCAAGGCCGAACAGTTCTTCGACGCGCAGAAGCGGGCGGCGGAAGAAGTGCTGCGCGCGCGCGAAGGGGAATTCTCGCAATTTCTCGGCCGGCATCCCGAGATGGCACTGGCCATGGGGACTGGACCGGTGACACCGGGTGCGCCTCTGCGCGCGGCGAATTCCGAGGCCAAACTTAACTCGCAGGACGGGTTGGTGTCCCGGCTCGAGGCGCGGGCGTCACGGCTACGCGATCAGCCGTCGAGAGCGGACCGGCGTGAGGCTGAAGCGGCAGGCGCGGTCGTCGATGCTGCCCTGCTGGCCGAGCGGGAAGCGTCCCAGGCTGACCTCATTGCAGCCCAGCGCGATCTGGCGCAGAAGCAGAAGCAATTCACCCCCGAGTATCCGGACGTGCGCCAGGCCAGCGACGCAGCGGTTGCGGCGCGCGAACGGCTGCGCAAGATCGAAGAAGCCATTGCCGCGGCCAAGAAAGCAGCCGCCGCGCCTCCGCCCGCGCCTGCACAGGCCCAGGCACCCGCGCCGGTGCTGGACTCGGGCACACGCCAGCGCTTGTCTGCCCTCGAGAAGCAGATAGTTCAGGCGCGCGCCAAGATGCTGGAACGCGATCCCAAGCGCCTGCTTGAGCTGGGCACCCAGCTCGCCGAATTGGACCGTCGCGTGTCCGAGGCGCGGGATCGTCTGGCCGTGATCCAGAGCAAGCAGTTCCAGGCCTCACTGGAAGCGACTCTGGATCTGCAGGACAAAACCGGTGAGCTGGTGGTGGTTGACCCCGCCTTCCTGCCCGCGCGAGCCGAGCGCCGTGGCCGTCTGAAGATGGGCGCTTTCGGGGGCGGCGCCGCCTTGACGCTGGCTTTCTTCCTGTCCCTGGGCCTGGTGTTCTTGGACGATCGCCTGCGTGCCGGATTTGATCTTGCGCGCCTCCGCTTGCCGCCGCTGCTGGCCGAGGTGCCTCGCGAGTCGCGCGGGGAACGCCGGCCGGTGCACCGGCAGGTGGCGGCCAAGACCAAGGTGATTCGGAGGCCGCTGTGAGTGAAGCATCTTCGAGCGTTGGCGTTAGTGCGGGCGCCAACCCTTCCGGGCAGCCTGTGACACCGGCGGTGGTGGAGCACGCCCGGGTCAGAACCGCGGTGGAGATTGACCGGCGTGCCGTGATCCTGCGTAACCCCCTTTCGGCGCGTGCGGCCAGTTTCCGCATGTTGCGCCACCGGCTGGCTGACCGGGGCGATCCCAAGGTTGTCCTCGTCACCAGCGCCAACGACGGGGAGGGCAAGACTACCTGCGCGCTCAATCTGGCCTGGGCGCTGGCGGAGTCGGGACGAAACCGGGTTCTGCTGCTGGAGGCCAACACCGCACGGCCGGGGATGGCCGCGCTCTTGGGTTTCTTGCCGCCGGGCTGTTTTCTGGAACAGCTCGTCCAGTACCGAGCCGAGCCCGCGCGCGCCTGGACGGTTGCGCGGGGCCCCCACGATCTCGACGTGCTGGCCGTGCACCAAGGCCCCGAGCCGCACCCGCCTATGCACGGGCCCAGCCTGATGGCGGCGATTGCCAGCCTGCGCGCCGCCTACGACTACATCGTCATCGACACCTCTTCGATCCTCACTGGGCTGGATGTGCCCCTCTTGCAAGACATGGCCGACGGCATAGTGATCGCGGCGCGCGCCCGCCAGACCCGCGGACGCGCTCTTCACGCAGCGCTGGGACAGGCTGGGGTTTCACGCGTCTTGGGAGTGGTGTTGATGGATTCTGGCTAGCCCCTTGCCGGCCACCCGCGAAGAAAATGCGCAGATGCTGCGCCTAGCTGGCTAGCACCTTTCCGGCGCATCGCCTGGTTGGTATCCGGTGGCCCGGTTAGTGCATCTCATAACAAGGGACACACATGCTCCTACAAGAGTTCGCGCCGGTCGCTAGCAAGGAGGATGCGTAGTGAGGAAAACCAAAGCCAAGCCCGACAACGCTCTCGATACCATCCTGCAGGCAGGCCAGCTAGTTGGCGGGAAGTACCGAGTTGATCACTTGCTCGGTGAGGGTGGAATGGCGGCGGTATGGGCGGGTACCAATGAACGTACCGGGAAGCGAGTAGCCCTGAAGGTGATTCTGCGCTCCTTGGCGACCACGCGCGAGGCGCAGGGGCTCTTTCAGAGCGAGGCATTGGCCGCAAGCCGAGTGAACCATCCCAACGTCGTGACGGTCTTCGATATCATCGAGCACGAGGGAATGGCCTGCATCGTGATGGAGTTGCTCGACGGAGAGCCGCTGGGCAGCTACATCGCACGCAAGAAATTCCTCAGCGTCAACGAGGCGACGTCGCTGCTCCTACCCGCCATGCATGGGGTGGCAGCGGCCCACGCTCAGGGCGTGATCCACCGCGATCTCAAGCCGCAAAACATCTTCATTTGCATTGGGCCAGACGGGCGCATCGTGACCACAAAGGTGTTGGATTTCGGCATCTCGGTCATGGTGGAACGGGCGATGGACCCGCCGGCCGGGCAGACCCCGGCGTTGGCCATGGGCACGCCGTCTTACATGTCTCCCGAGCATGTTCTGGGTGCGGCACAGATCGATGAACGTGCCGATGTGTACGGTTTCGGCGTGTTGCTGTACGAGTCGCTGACCGGACAGACGCCGTTTCCTGGTGAACCGGGACCAGATCTCTTTCACCGAATCCTGAATGAACCCGCGCCCCGAGTGACGTTGTTTCGTCCTGATTTGCCGCCTGGTTTGGTGCGCATCATCGAAAAGGCTATGGCCAAGCAGCCAGACGATCGCTACCCGGACTTGACCCGGATGGCGAATGCTCTCGAAGACGAGTTGGCGCCGCCCACACCTTTGCCGCGCTTGCTCACGCCGCTGCCTTTGCTTGGCGCACGCGCTCCCCAGTCTGGCGAATCGGAGCCCGCGGTCATGGCCATTGCCAGGCGGGAGCCTTCTGGCCCGCATCAGGGGACGATACTCTATGGCGCGCATTTCCTGGAAAAGGAGAGCAGCCCCTCCGATGGCGGATCTAGTCTCGGCCCGGAACTGCCAGCGCCCCCGCCACCCCTAGGACGCGAGACGATGCTGAGACCGTCGTTGCTGAGAGTGCCGTTCTCCGGCGTAAGATCGCTGTTTACGCCCCGTGGCCGTCGTGGGTTGGCTGGGGTCGGACTCGCCGTCGCGCTGGCTCTCGGGGTGTGGATGTCCATGCAAGGTGGCAGTCAGGTGCGAGCGCCTAGCCCAGCACCGGTCGTCAATGCCAGGCCGCCAGCCAGCGAACCCGCCACGCCGCCGCCGCTTTCTGCCGTAGAGCAAGCTACCCCCGTCGTTCCCGCGGAGACTGCCGAACCCCTGCTGCTGACTCAGCCGACTCCACCGGTTGCAAGTGCGGTTGCAACCGGTGAGCACAGCAGGCATTCGGGCGGCGGGGCGGTGATGCGCGGTCGCACACAAGTGGCGGTGCGGGAAGCGCGGAAAGGCCCCTTGCCGCGAAAGCAGTGGAATGGATCGGGACTGGAGCCACCTCCGCTGCGTGCTGGCGCATCGGCGAGGGAGGCGGTGCCGCGCGCTGGCCGTCTGTCTGAGGACGACTTCTAGTCCATGCCGGGCTGGCCTGGGTCTTGCAAATGCGAGTGGCTGCGCACTTGATGACCGACACCTGAGACAAGGAGGGTGGTCATGTCCCAGTCCGAAAACCTACACGCAATCATCCTGGCCAGCGGTGAAGACCATGCTCTGAGGTCGCTTAGCGAGGCGCTCGGCGGAGTAGACCTTCCCAAACAGTTTGCCTCGATTGCCGCCGGAGGATCTCTGCTGCAACAGACGGTGATGCGGTATGCCGGCCTGGTGCCGCCTGAACGCACGGTTGTCTTGGTGGAGGCAGCCCACCAGGAGGTGGCGCGCGCCCAATTGCGGAGGTGGCCTGGGATTGAGATCATCACGCGGCCGGCGGAATGCGGCGCGGGTCTCGACCTGCTCTTGCCGCTAGGACGGGTCTTTTCGCGCAGCCCAGACGCGCGTGTGCTGGTGACGCCAGCTGATCACTACGTGCCCCATCCCGAGGCATTGGTCGACGCGGTGGTGGCCGCAAATCATGCTTTGGACCAGGCTGCGGTGATTCTCGTAGGTGTGGCGGGTGGCCACCAGAGGTCCAAGCACGGCTGGATCATACCTGGGCAGCCGCTTGACGGGCGGATTGCCGCCGTGGCACATCTGGCAGAGGGTGTCTCGCCTGTGCTGGCGGCAGAGCTGACCGCGGCCGGCGCATTGTGGAATACCTCGACGGTGGTAGGACGCGCCGAGCACCTGTGGTACTTGGCCGCGCTTCAGTTGCCCATGCAGGCAGAAGCTGTGGCCCGTCTTTGGGCAGGCAAAGGCTCGCTTGCGAATGCGGCCGCGACAGCTTGCCTAATGCCGGACGTCGAGCTGAATGGCGCGCTCTTGCGAGGCGCCAAGAATCTGGCCACGATCGCGGTGCGCGGATCAGGCTGGACAGACTGGACTAGTCCAGAGCAGGTGATGGATTCGATCGAGGATCCCAGGGAGCTGGAGCTTCTTCTCTCGCGCATTCTGCTGCACCAGCGGAACATTGGGCGAACCGAGCTGCGGCCGCGGTTCCCAACGATCTCGCGCCACGCCAGCGCAGCCTGAACGCTACGAATCGGTAGCGCAGCCACCCGGCAGCGCCACCGGATGGAAACGTGCCTTCAGCCGCGAGCACACTCGAGCGGTTGCTAGCGCTGACATGCCAAGGCCGCCAACTCCTCGCGGTCAAAGACGGCTCGCATCACGTCCGCTCTTGATCGGCTCTGGCGAATGGCGCAATCATTGCCGACTATGAGACGCTTGTCGAAGCTAGCCTTATCTGCGGTCTTTTGCTTGGGTGCTGTGGCGGGCGCAGGCATGGCTTGGGCGCAGGAGCAAACTGCTGCAGACCCCGAACTCCAGGCCGCCAAGGCGCAATTCGAGGAAGCCCAGATCCTCTATTTGCGTGAGCTGTGGGACGACGCCGCGGCCAAGTTCCTGTCTGCCTACGAAAAGAAGCCCTTCAGCTCATTCCTCTTCAACGCCGCGGTCGCGTTCGAGAAGGCGCAGAAACTGGACCGTGCCATCGACATGTTTCAGCGCTATCTCGACAAGGATCCGCAGGCCCATGATGCTGCCGAGGTCAAGACACGCATCGAGAGTCTGAAGGCGGTGCTCGCACCACCAGCCCCGGTCCCGGGAAAGAGCGAGAAGGCGCCCGTGCCTGCGACGGTGCTGCCCACCATCGCCACCAAAGGGTTGGTGATCATGGAGTCCAAGCCGACCGGCGCCAGCATCTACCTCAACGACAAGTCCAAGGGTACGTTCGCGACCACCCCATGGCAGGGCTCGCTGGAGCCGAAGCCGGTGAAGCTGATTTTCGAAGCTCAGGGGTACAAATCGGAAGAGCGAGAGATCACCCCACGTACCGACAAGGTGGTGGAGATATACATCGCGCTGTCTGAACAGCACTTTCTCGGCTGGATCGAGGTCATCGCCAACGTGCCGGGCGCCGACGTGTTCATTGATCGGCAGGACATCGGCGCCATCGGCAAGACGCCGTACACCGGGCACTTGAAGCCGGGCAAGCACACCGTCTGGGTAGCCAGGTCCGGGTACCAAATCGGTCAGAAGGAGATTACCGTCGAGCCGGGTACTGCAACCACGCACACCATCACGCTCGCGCCCGTCGAATACGCCCTGCTCAAGGCTGGCGGTGGGCAGAGTCAAGGCGCGCGTCTCATGGTCGACGGAGCTGCAGCCTGCACCATGCCCTGCGAACAACAGGTCAAGCCGGGCGAACATCAAATCGTCGTGCAAAAGGACGGGATGGAACCCTACAAGGGCAAGCTGGTGACCGAACGCGCGGATGAGGCTACGCTGGAAGTGCAGTTCTCCCCAAAACCCCCGCGCAGGAAGGCATGGACCTATGCCGTGCTTTCGGCCTTGTCGTTCGGCGGCGGAATCTACTTGGGCGTGAAGGGCGGGGAGATCAAAGACCAAATCAACAGCGACATCGCCAATCCTGCCAAGCTCACCACCAGCAACGATTCGCGCAAAGTGACTGGCATGCGGTACTACGTTGGCGCCGATGTGCTGTTCGGAGTAGGGGCGCTGACGGGGCTGCTATCGCTGTGGAATTTTCTCGAATCGGGGCCGCCCAGCACGGCCAACCTCAAGAAGGTCAATCTGGCTGGGCCCGAACCAAAGCAGGTGAGCTTGGTTCCCTTCGGATTGCCAGGCGGCGCCGGGCTTTCCGCCGCAGGGAGATTCTAAGATGCGCCAGACACTATTGGCGTTCTTTGCCCTGGTGCTTGCGGGTGGGTGCGATCCTGGCGAGTTCGGTGCGGCACTCGACCAGGCTCCGGTGCAGGTCATTGGCGATCCGGGTGGCTTCGGGTCGGACGTTGGTCGCGTGCTGCTGCCCCTGGCCCCACTGCCCAACATGGCAGCGCGCCTGTTGTTCGCAGGATCCCACCCAAACCAGGGGGTCAGCTTGGCGGTGGCAAGTTTCGACCGCGACGGCAAGTCCCAGGTCCAGGCCGCGACGAGTGACGACCCGAACACGCTGGGTCTGACCTTCAGCCAAAACTCCGCCGAGAACGGGATCTCCAGTATGGCCGCGCTGAACGGCTCGACCACGGAGGTTCTCATCGCCCTGGGCATACCGAATCTCGTTTCTGCGCAGGGGCAAGGGGCGGTTGCGTTCGTCACCTTGGCTGCGGATGCCAACGGCAATGCGGACTTCGAGAGCGCCGCTGAGCTACCGCGCTTCGCGCCCGCTGAACCCCACTTTGGCTTGGCAGTTGCTGCTGGTCGCGTGACCCAGACTGCGGCCGATGAGTTGATTGTGGTTTCCGACGAGGGAGTTCACGCGCTGGGCTTCCCCACCAGCGACGTGGTTTCGGACGCGAAGTGCGCTGTTTCCATGGCGACACCCGCGGACCTATATCGGTCGCTCGCGGTCGCGGATTTTCTGCCCGACTCCGACTCCGGCGGCAGACAGGAAATCGCGGTCGGACTGCCAAACCCGGGTCTGACCGGAGCTGGACGCGTGCTCATCCTCCAGTACGACGCGGTCGCCGCCGACCTGTCTTGTCCGATCGAGCTGTCAGTTCCCAGCGACAACTCGCCTGGATTCGGCACGGCGTTGGCGGCGGTGCCGCACGCGGATGGCAAGTCCTTCGATCTGCTGGTGGGCGCGCCACCGGATCGAGTCTATCTCTTCGCCAGCCCCTTCAACGGCTCGCCGATCCAGGTGTTTTCCGGCGACGCCACCTCTCAGTTTGGACAAAGGGTAGCGCCGGCTCGCATCGGTGTCGGCGGCGCGCAGGAGATTGCAATCACCGCCTTGCAGGCCGACGTGGGCAGCACGAAGGCTGCGGGGAAGGTGCTCATCTACGCGCTGGATGGCGACGGCACAACCCCGGTCGCGGCTCTGAACGACAGCAGCCCGATCAACAAAGAGGACTTCGGCATTGGCCTGGCAGAGCTGGAATTCAACAACAGCAGCCCGATCTGCCCGAAGGGCAAGGACGCACACCTGCTGGTGGTGGGCGCCGACTTGGACATCTTCACGTTCTTCAATTTTCCCCACAGCGCAGCTGACCCGCGCTGCTTCGCCCAGAAATAGGGATTACACCCAGCCGCGATCGTGCGCGGCGGAGATCAGCAATGCAGCCAGTCCTGCAATGAACGCGGGATGGTAGCCCACCGCCCGCGCCCGGGCGAAACTGACGATCCCTCGCGCCGCGGCCCGCTCGCGATACAGGATGTCGATCTCCTGCAGCGTCTCGAGGTGCTCGCCGGTGAAGGAAACCGGGACCACGACCACAGCTCGGTGGCCCACGGCTGCCACGGCGTCGAGGGCCTCCTCTGTGCTGGGTGCGAGCCAGCGTCGTCGGCCCACGCGGCTTTGAAAAGCGAGTTGCGATCGGTCCTGCAAACCCAGCCGCCGAGTGACCGCGGCCACGGTCGCGCGAATGTCGTCGAGATAGGGATCGCCGCGGCGGATGTAGTCCACCGGCAGGCCATGCGCGGAAAACAACACCGGGGCTGTGGCACGCTCCATCTCGGGCAGTTGCCCCAAGGCATCGGTGATACGGTCGCAGAGAGCCTCGATGTAGCCCGGGGCAGTGGCGTATCCATCGATGCGCGCGGTCGCGATGCCTGCCAGGGCGGCTTCGACGGTGCGGAAGGCTGATCCGCTGGTGGTTCTCGATCGCTGGGGATGCAGGGGCAGCAGCAGTGCCTGTGTGATGCCGTCGGCTCGCATGACCGCGGCGGTCTCGGCGGGAAAAGGGTGCCAGTAGCTCATGGCCAGGTAGGGCCGAGCCAGTACACCGGCCGCGGCCATGTCCCTGACCACCGCCTGCACCTGAGCCGATGATTCATCACGGATGGGTGACCGCCCGCCGATCTGGGCGTAAGCCGCCCGCGAGAAAGCGGCCCGGCGGCGTGCGATGAAACGCGCCAACAGCGGCTGCACGGGCCGCGCCCAACCCAACTGAATTACGTCGGGATCGGCGAAAAGGTTGCGCAAGAAAGGCTGCACCGCCGCCAGCGAGTCCGGGCCTCCGAAATTGAGGGCAACTACACCGAGCACGTCTTCATCCCGCGTGGCTATTCACCCCGCACGGCGCGGACCAGGGCCTGCACGTTCTCGACCGGGGTATCCGGGTAGATGCCGTGCCCCAGGTTGAAGATGTGACCGCGGCCAGCCCCGCGGCGAATCACGTCGGCGGCCTGGCGTGCAATCCGCTCAACCGGGCCCAAGAGAACTGCCGGATCGAGGTTGCCTTGCACGGCCGCATGGGCAGCGCCTCCCAGCGCAAGCCGTGCTCGCGCCTGGTCGAGGGGTAGGCGCCAATCGATCCCGTAGACGTCGGCACCCACGCGCGCCACGCGGTCGAGAATGGTCGTTGCCCCATTGGGAAAGTAGATGACAGGTACGCCGGTCGCCCTCACCGCGGCCACCAGGCTCGCGGTGGGCTCGGCCACGAACTCGTCCCATTCTTCGGGAGAGACCACCCCGAGCCACGAGTCGAAGATCTGGATGGCTTGGGCACCCGCGGCCACCTGAGCCAGAAGATAGGCGCGGGTGGCACTTTCGATCAGCTCCAGCAGCCGATGGGCCGTGTCTGGATCTCGGTAGAAAAGCTTCTTGGTCTCGATGAACCGCTGCGAGGTCTTGCCCTCAATCGCGTAGGTCGCAGTGGTAAAAGGCGCGCCCGCGAATCCAATGAGCGGCGTCTCGCCGAGTTGTGGCCGCAGCAGCCGGATGGTTTCCAGGACGAACGGCGTGCGCTCCCAGGGATCGAAGGACGTGAGCCGGGCCAGGTCGGCTGCGGTTCGTACCGGTGGCGCGAGGGTGGGGCCGTCTTCGCCGAAGCTCACCGCCTGTCCCATGGCTTGCAGCGGAATGAGCAGGTCGGAGAACACAATCGCCGCGTCGAAGGCAAAGCGCCGGATGGGCTGCATGGTCACCTCGGCCGCTAGGCGCGGAGTCTTGCACAGCTCGAGGAAGGTGACGTTCTGGCGCACCTCCCGGTATTCCGGGAGGTAGCGCCCTGCTTGGCGCATCAGCCAGAGGGGCGGCCGCGGCGTGGGTTCGCCGCGGCAGGCGTCGAGGAACAGGGAGCCCATGGTGCAGTTCTACCACTCGTGTCTGGAAGACCGGTGCTAAGTTCCACCAATGACAGAGGCCATCCGCATTCACAACACGGGCGGTCCGGAAGTGATGTCGTGGGAAGCGGTCAACTTGGCCGCTCCCGGTCCGGGCGAGGTCCTGGTCCGCCATCACTATGTGGGCGTGAACTTCATCGACATTTATCACCGCCGGGGAATGTACAAATTGTCGCTTCCCAGCGGGCTGGGCAGCGAGGCGGCAGGCGTGGTGGAGGCGGTCGGCCCTGGGGTAAGCGAGCTGCGGGTGGGCGATCGGGTTGCTTGTGCCACCGGGCCAGTCGGGGCATACGCTGAGGCGCGCGTGTTGCCGGCAGAGCGCCTTGTGCGCTTGCCTGACGACATCGACGATCGCACCGCCGCCTGCATCATGCTGAAGGGTCTGACGGCTCAGTATCTTCTGTTGCAGACGACCCGCGTGGAGACCGGGGACACCATCGTGGTTCACGCCGCGGCTGGCGGGGTAGGGCAGATCGCCTGCCAGTGGGCCAAGCACCTGGGCGCCACGGTGATAGGCACGGTGGGCAGCGATGAGAAGGCGGCGCTGGCCCGTGCCAATGGCTGCGACCACGTCATCGTGTACACGCGGGAGGACGTCGTCGAGCGCGTGCGCCAGATCACCGAAGGACGCGGGGTGCGCGTGGTCTACGACGGCGTGGGCAAAGATACCTTTCGGGCGTCGCTGGATTGTCTGCGGCCGCGCGGCTTGCTGGTTGCGTTCGGCCAGGCTTCGGGGCTGGTTCCTCCCTTCGACATCACCGCCCTCGGCGCCAAGGGCTCGCTGTATCTGACCCGCCCAACCCTGAATACCTACGCTGCCACGGCCGAGGCCCTGCGCCGCATGGCCGACGATCTCTTCCAGGTCGTGCGTGCGGGCGCCGTGCACATCCAGGCGCCGCTGCAGTTCCCTTTACGCGAAGCCGGTGCCGCCCACACTGCTATCGAGGAACGCAGAACGACTGGGTCGGTTGTGCTGGTGGCCTAGCTTAATCAAGTAATACTTGAACTACCGTTCACAAGCTCGCGAAACTTCAGGAAGCTAGCCCCGACGGCCGCAGACGCTACACTTGTTGTCGCTGCCGATCACGCCGATACAGGCATCGTCAGGGCAGAGCCGGCGGTTGGGGTCGAAACCCTCTTCGGCGTTGGATGCAATTGCCGATGACGTGGCTTCCGAGCCAGCCTCCCCATCGATCTCACGCTCCGGCTCGGGGGTAGGCAAGGCCGGTGGGCCCGCGGCTGGCGTCTCCCCACTCCCGCTTGCGCCCAGCCTGCCGCAGACTGTGCACTTTCCGTCACTGCCGATAAGGCCGATGCAGGAGCCGTCCGGGCAGAGCTTGCGGCGGCTGGGATCGAAGGCTGTGCTCTCGTCTTGTTTCGTCGACATGATGCGCGAGTCGTTGATTGAATCAGGGAGTACACCAAGGCATATAGTGACGCCACTCAGATGTCCACAGTTCCCCAATTTCCCGGTCGATTTGGTCCCTACGGAGGTCGCTACGTCTCCGAAACCTTGATGCCTGCTCTGGAAGAGCTGACCGCTGCCTGGGAGCACTTTTCGCGCGACCCGACGTTCCGCGCCGAACTAGACCGGCTACTGCGCGACTATGTCGGCCGGCCCACGCCGCTCACCGAGGCGGCACGGTTGGCCGACCATGTGGCAAAGACCCAGGGCCGCCGCCTGCGCGTGTTTCTCAAGCGCGAGGATCTTTGCCACACCGGCTCACACAAGCTGAACAACTGCGTGGGCCAGATCCTGCTGGCCCAGCGCCTGGGCAAGAAACGCATTATTGCCGAAACCGGGGCCGGCCAGCACGGCGTGGCCACTGCTACGGTGGCCGCCCTGTTCGGGCTTCCGTGCGAGATCTACATGGGCGCGGTCGATGTTGAGCGCCAGTCGCTCAACGTGTTTCGCATGCACTTGCTGGGGGCCAAGGTCCACGCGGTCAAGGATGGCACCGCGACCCTGAAAGACGCGATGAACGAGGCCATGCGCGACTGGGTGACCAACGTAGCGAACACGCACTACGTCCTGGGAACCGTGGCTGGCCCGCATCCCTATCCGACCATGGTGGGTGAATTGCAGTCGGTGATTGGGCACGAGGCGCGCGCCCAAATCCAGGCCGCCACCGGCCGGCTGCCCGACGCATGCCTGGCTTGCGTCGGTGGCGGCTCTAACGCTATGGGCCTGTTTCGCGGATTCCTCGACGATTCCGGGGTGCGGCTCTTCGGGGTCGAAGCAGCGGGAGACGGCCTAGATACCCTTCGCCACGCGGCCACCCTGGGCAAGGGCCGGCCGGGCGTTTTGCACGGCACACGCTCCTACGTGTTGTGCGACGACGACGGCCAGATCGCCGAGGCCCACTCCATTTCGGCTGGCCTCGATTATCCGGGGGTGGGGCCTGAGCACAGCTACCTGCGCGACACCGGACGAGCCGAATATCTGGCGGCTACCGACCAGGAGGCGCTGGCTGCGTGTCGCCTGCTGGCCACGTGCGAGGGCATCATCCCGGCCTTGGAGAGCGCGCACGCGGTAGCAGGACTGCCGCGCGTGGCCGCGCAACTTTCCGACGGGGCCAGCGTCATCGTCAATATCTCGGGCCGGGGTGACAAGGACATGGGGACCATAGCCAAGCACTTCGGCGCGGAGGTGTCGTCGTGACAACCGCGCCGTCGACTTCGCGCATAGCCGCCGCGTTTGCGCGGGCTCGCTCGCAAGGCCGCAAGGCCCTGGTCCTGTACCTGACCGGCTGCGACCCCGATTTCGAGACCAGTCGCCGTCTTCTGCTGGCCGCAGCCCGAGCCGGTGCCGATGTGCTGGAACTGGGCGTGCCGTGGAGCGACCCATCGGCCGATGGGCCGGCGATCCAGGCGGCCATGCGCAGGGCTTTGGCAGCGGGCGGTGGCATGGCCAAGGCGCTTGACCTGTGCCGGGCCGTGCGCACTGACAACCCCGACGTTCCCGTTGTGCTGTTCGGCTACGCCAACCCGATTTTCGTGCGCGGCACCGCGAAGTTTGCCGCCCAAGCCAAACAGGCGGGCGTCGACGGTGCCTTGTGTGTGGACTGGCCTGCCGACGAAGATCCCGAGCTGGCCCAGGCACTTTCCCAGCAAGGCCTGGACTTGGTTCCGCTCATCGCGCCCACCTCGACACCGGCGCGAGTCAAGGCAGCCGCCGCTGTAGCAGGCGGGTTTCTCTACTACATCTCGCTGACCGGCATCACGGGCAGTCAACTGCCCAACCTTGCTGCGGCGTCCGCAAGCGTGCGACAGGTCCGCGAACTATCCGGCGACCGCCTACCAGTAGCCGTGGGATTCGGGATTGCCACGCCGGCAGACGCGCGGGCCGTGGCCGGGTTCGCCGACGGTGTGGTGGTGGGCAGCGCCGCAGTCCGCGTGATCGAGCGAGCCGTGGCCGCGGGTCGCGATCCGGTGCCGGAGCTAGAGAAATTTGTTCGCGACCTGCGCGCGGCGCTGGGTTGACGAGGGGTTGAAGCGGCCGTCGACTTCGGCCGAGGAAGAACACGACGGGAACTATGGACGCGCGCGGTTGTCTATGGATGAATGGCGACTCGGTCATTCTCCGGTCTGTTGCGTGTGGGATCTCCATGGATCCTCGTCTTGGGAACCATCGCCGCGCTCTTGATGCTATCGGCAGGTGCGCTGGTGCCGCCGGCGTCGCTTGGCCGAGATGCGCCTGTCGATCGCTTTTCCGAGGCAAGGGCGCGCGACATCGTTCGCCAGCTCAGCGAGGGCATTGGCCGGCGGGTGAACGGTACGGAAGGGTACGCGCAAGCGGCCGAGTTCTTGGCCGCGGAGCTGCGCAAGATTCCCGGTGTCGAGGTTGAGACGCAGCAGAGCTCGGGCACGCACACACACAAGGCGTTTCCTTCCTACCCGTTCGTGTATCGAACGACCAACGTGCTCGGGCGTCTGCCGGGCAAGACCAGCGACACCATCCTTCTCGACGCACACTTCGACACGCTCGTCGATTCAGTCGGCGCAGCCGACGATGCCGCTGGTGTCGCCTGCATCCTCGAACTGCTGCGGGTTTTGGCGCGCGAGGCGCCGCTGGATCGAACCATAGTCGTAAACCTCAACGGCGGCGAGGAGATGGGCGGGTTGGGCGCGGTGGCGTTCCTGAAACATGCTTGGGCCAAGGAGGTTCGCGTCTACATCTATCTGGAAGCCCTTCCCGGCGGCAGGGCGTTGCTGGCCGGCGCCGGCCCGGGCAACCCCTGGCTGGCGAAGACCTATGCGCACGCAGTGCCCGCCCCACTTGGCAACGTGCTGGCGCAGGAACTGACACAGAGCGGTCTGCTGCCCTTCAACGGCGATTTCACCCCCTTCCATGAAGCAGGCCTGGTTGGCTTGGATGTAGCCATGGTCGGAGATGCCTGGGCTGTGCACACCCAACTCGATCGGCTCGAACGACTAGAAGCCGGCGGCATGCAGCACATGGGCGACGCGGCCCTGGCTGCAACCAGGGCGCTGGCCAGCAGTGGCACCCGGTTGGCGCCCGACTCAGAGCGCGCGGTGTATTACGACATCCTCGGCCGCTGGATGGTGGCCTATTCGATGTCCGTCGGCCGCGTGCTTGGTCTAGTTGCACTGGTCGCGTTCGCGCTCTTCTTGCTGCGGTCGCGCCGACGTGGCTTGCTGTCGCTGCGAGGCGTGTTGGCTGCCTGGGGCTGGAACTGCCTTGGCGTCGTGACGGGCGTGCTCGCCGCCCTGTTGCCGGCCCTTGCGCTGAAACTGATCCTGCATCGTTCACTCGGCTGGTTCAGCAAGCCGGCGCTCGTGGTGGCTTGTTTCGCTCTGCCGGCAGCCGCGGGCATGTTGTGGATTCACAGCCGCTGGCGAGCGCGGGCCCTGCGCAAGATGGACGGCGACGTGGACCGCGTGGCGCTGACCGCATGGATGGGCGGACTCTTGTTCTGGGCCGTCTGGTTGCTGCTGGCAACCATCCGCGGGGCCGGCACAGGCTACATTCCATTCTACTGGGTGGCCGGCGGGGCAGTTGGACTGCTGGTCGCCACCCTCTACCCGCCGGCGCGCCTTGCGGGCTTGCTCGTCGGTTTCATCCCTGGAGCCATCGTGACCATCGAGGTGGCGACCATGGTCGTCGCAAGCATCGTTCCCATGGCGGGCATGAC
>PMJE01000616.1 GCA_003157315.1 Myxococcales bacterium
ACACCGGCAAAACGGTGTATATCCTCGACGAGCCCACCACCGGCCTGCACTTCGACGACATTCGCAAGCTGTTGGCGGTGCTGGGCCGGCTGGTCGACCTGGGCAACACGGTGCTGGCGATCGAGCACAATCTCGACGTGATCAAGACCGCAGACTACGTGATCGATCTGGGCCCGGAAGGTGGAGCCCAGGGCGGCGAGATCATCGCCGCCGGCACCCCCGAGGAGGTGGCCGCCGTGGAGCGGTCGTATACCGGGAAGTTCCTGGCCGATATTCTGCGCGGGATCCGGCGCAGGGAGAAAGGACAACAGCCTCACTTGTCCACTTGACAGTTGGCCGCAGGTCGGGCGTTATCGGCTGTCAAGGCCGCGCCTGGCCCTTCACCCAAGCAAGGGACTTGACATGAAGCTTCGCCCAGCACCTCCGGACACGAACCTGGTCGAACGAGGGGAAATTCTCGATGCCGTGGGGATGTCCCGCGTCCTGCGCCGCATCGCCTTCGAGATCGTCGAGCGAAACGGCCCCGCGCCCTATCTGGTCGGCATCCGCACCGGGGGCGCGGTACTGGCCGAGCGCATGGTCGAGATGCTGGCCGCAAGTGGCGAAAGTCGGCCCGTGCTGGGCGCCATCGACATCACGCTCTATCGTGACGACGTGTTCTTGGGCCTGCCCAAGCCCGAAATCGGGGCCACCGATCTGCCCGAGAGCATCGAAGGCCGCACCGTGGTGTTGGTCGACGACGTCTTGTTCACCGGCCGCACAGTGCGCGCCGCCATGGATGTGCTGGCCGATTATGGCCGGCCCCGCGCGGTCCAGTTGGCCGTGCTGGTTGACCGCGGCCGACGTGAGCTGCCCATCCAGCCCGACTACGTGGGCGTGCGCCTGCAGACCACGTCAGACCAATCGGTGCGGGTGATGTTGGCCGATCGCGGGGAGACCGACCGGGTCGTGCTGCGAGAGAGGATCGCCAAATGACCAAAGGATTCACACAGCGACACCTGCTTGGGATGGAAACGCTGACCCGCGAGGAGATCACCACCATCCTCGATCTGGGCGAGCGCTTTCTTGAACTCGCAGACCGGCCTATCAAGAAGGTGCCCACCCTGCGCGGCAAGACNNGGCGAGACGCTGATCGACACCGCGATGAACCTGGATGCCATGAATCCGGACATCGTGGTCATTCGCCACGCCCAGGCCGGCTCGGCGCTGCTGCTCAGCCAGCGCATCCGCGCCGGCATCGTCAATGCCGGCGACGGCGCACACGAGCACCCGACCCAGGCGCTGCTCGATGCTTCGACCATCCGCGCGCACAAGAAGAAGATCGAAGGCCTGACCGTGGTGATCTGCGGCGACATCGACCACAGCCGCGTGGCTCGCTCCAACATCTTCGCCTTGCGCACGCTGGGCGCGCGCGTGCGCGTGGCTGGTCCGCGCTCGCTGCTGCCCGTCGGGGTTGAGAAACTTGGCTGCGAGGCCTTTGACCGCATCGAGCCGGCGCTGGAAGGCGCGGACGTGGTCATGATGTTGCGGATTCAGATGGAACGGAAAGCCGGCAGCCGTTTTCCCAACACGCGCGAATACGCGCGCNNCGCCATCGTCATGCACCCCGGGCCGATGAACCGGGGCGTGGAGATCGATCCGGGCGTGGCCGACGGTCCGCGTTCCGTCATCCTTGAGCAGGTCAGCCGGGGCGTGGCCATCCGCATGGCGGTCCTGTACCTTCTCGGCGGGGGCAGCGGTGAGGAATGGAGCAAGTCTTGATGGCCTGCAAGCGCAACCCCTATCTGAGGAGCCAGTCTCATGCCTGACATTCTTCTGCGCGGCGGTCGGGTGCTCGATCCAGCGCGCGAGTTCGACGCCCAGGCAGACGTCTTGTGCAAGGACGGGACAATCGCGCGCATCGAGCGTGGCCTGGCGGCGCCCGACGCTAGGATAATCGACGTGAAGGACTGCTGGGTCGTGCCGGGACTCATCGACCTGCACGTGCACCTGCGTGAGCCTGGCCAGGAATACAAGGAGAACATCGAGACCGGGACAGCGGCAGCGGCAGCGGGTGGCTTCACCGCCGTGTGCTGCATGCCCAACACCAACCCGCTCAACGACACGCGCGCCGTGACCGACCTGATCGTGCAGCGGGCGCGCGACAAGGGCGTCGTGCGCGTGTATCCCATCGGGTGCATCACGCAAGGCCAGAAGGGCGAGACCTTGGCCGACATGGGCGAGCTGCAAGAAGCGGGCTGCGTGGCTGTGTCCGACGACGGCCACGGCGTGATGAACAGCGAGGTCATGCGCCGAGCCCTGGAATACGCGCGCAGCTTCCGCATGCCGATCGTGCAGCACTGCGAGGACAGCGCGCTTTCCGCCGGCGGTGCCATGCACGAGGGTCTGGCATCCACGCGTTTCGGGATTCGCGCGCAGCCGGCTGCGGCGGAATCCGCCATGCTGGCCCGCGACCTGGAGCTGGTGGCTCTCACCGGCGGTCGCTATCACATGGCCCACATTAGCTGTGCCGAATCGGTGCGCCTGATTCGCGACGCCAAGAAACGCGGCTTGCCTGTCACTTGCGAGGTGACGCCACACAATCTGATGCTGACCGACGAGGTATGTGCCGGCTATGACACCTTCTTCAAGATGAATCCGCCGCTGCGTTCGGCCAGAGATCAGACGGCGCTGCGCGAAGCCCTGGCCGACGGCACCATCGACGCGATTGCCACTGACCACGCGCCTCATTCGCCAATAGAAAAGGAAGTCGAGTTCGAGCAGGCGGCCAATGGTGTGGTCGGCTTGGAAACCGCGTTGGCCTTGGCATTGGAACTGGTGGAGGCGGGCGTGTTGACGCCGGCCAGGCTGGTCATGCGCATGTCCGCTGGCCCGGCCAAGGTGCTGGGCCTGCCGGGTGGCAGCCTCGCGCCAGGCGGCGCCGCCGACGTGACTGTCATCGATCCGCAGGCCGCCTGGACTTGTGATCCCACGCTGTTCCGTTCCAAGGCGCGCAATACACCCTTTGGCGGACGCACCATGCGTGGCCGGGCGGTGCTGACTGTGGTAGGTGGAGCAATAGTGTTTTCCGATGAGAGATTCGTTGTCTGACGACAAGAACGCATTGATCCCAGCTCTGCTTGCGCTGGAAGACGGAACCGTCTACCGGGGCTTCGGTTTTGGCTCGGCTGGTGACATGACCGGCGAGCTGGTCTTCAACACGGCGATGAGCGGCTATCAAGAGGTGCTCACCGATCCCTCGTACCGCGGGCAGATTGTGATGATGACTGCGCCCGAGATCGGCAACGTGGGCGTCAACTCCGAGGACTTCGAGTCGGATCGGC
>PMJE01000253.1 GCA_003157315.1 Myxococcales bacterium
TGAGAAGCCGGGAAACTGCGCGCCCAGCATCTTCTCGATCTCGGCGATCACAGGGAAGGCGTCGGCCGTGATGCCCAGGTGAACGCGAATCTCCTGCTTCTTCTCGTTGAAGAGAATAAGGTTGGTGGAGCCGCAGCCGACAATTTTTGCGGCGCCGCGCAAGACGGCCTCCAAAAACTGCTTGAGATTCGTGGACCCCACCATCATGGAAACACCGGATGATAGTCGAGATGGCACTTCCAGCCCAACCGGAATCGCACGGGATCAGCCTCGATGTGTGCGATTTCGCACGCACGTGTACTTCCGCACGCGGGGGCAGCCGACCGACGTGATCGCGCCGCGGCTCAACTCCCGGGAAGTCCTAGGGGAAGCACAATGGCAGGAGGTGGTTCAGGGCTTGCAATGTTCCAACTACTTTTTCCACGAGACGAAAGGTGCCGCACGATGAAGCTCTCCGTCGCATGTAACTTCGATGAGGCCCTGTTGAAGGGCCTCGCCGGCTACCCGGTGTACGAAGTCTATGGGAAGCTCACCACCGACTACTTTGGTGGCGGGCGCCCGGCCTTCTACTTGCCCCAAGTGAATCGCAGCGTGCTTGAACGCACTGTGAAAACGGCGCACGGGAACGGCATCCAGTTCAACTATTTGCTCAACGCGTCGGCTATGGGCAATACCGAGTTCACGCGCATCGGGCAGCGCAAGATGGAGGAGATGCTCGACTGGTTGGACGGCACCGGGATCGATTCGATCACGGTCGCCAACGTCTATTTCTTGCGCCTCATCAAGCGACGCCATCCGCGCATCAGCGTGCGCGTCAGCTCGCATCGCTTTACCGATACGCCGCGCAAGGTGCGCTTCTGGGTCGACAACGGCGCCGACGTGATCGTGGTCTCCGAGGTGGGCGTGCATCGCGAGTTCCAGACCCTGATTGCGATGAAAGAAGCAGCGCAAGGCGTCGATTTGCAGCTCATCGTCAACAATTGGTGTCGCCAGGATTGCGCCATCGCGGGCAACCATGCGGTGGCGCTCTCAGCGGCGTCGCAAGCCAAGAGTCGCGGTTTCCCGCTCGACTACTGCTCGATCTTGTGCAACCAGATTCGCTTGCGCGAGCCGGTCAACTATTTGCGCGCCAACTGGATTCGTCCCGAGGACCTGCACTACTACGAGAAGCTCGGGTACGAAACCTTCAAGATCGTCGAGCGCAACACCCCGACGCAGATCTTGCTTGAACGGGTCAAGGCCTACTCGGAACGCCGCTACGACGGCAATCTGCTCGATCTGGTGCAGAACTACGCCTACCCGAAGGAAAAACTCGGTGCCGTGGGCAAGGACGCCTATTCATTCAGGCGCATGCTCAAGTACTTCATCAAACCGCGCATGATCAATCTATTACGCTTCCGCAAGCTCATCGACTTCGGGCACGCGGCCAGCATGCTGTATCCGCGCGAGGGCGCCAATCCGGTCATGATCGACAATCGCGCGCTCGACGGTTTCATGGAGCGCTTCGCCAGCAAGAACTGCCAGTCGACTGATTGCGAGAGCTGTCGCTACTGCCACGAATGGGCGGCGCGCGCAGTCACCATCGATCCAAGTTGGCGTGCCAAGCTGGAGCCGATGTACGAGGACTTGCTTGGCGATGTCGAGGGGGGCGCCTTCTGGGAGCCGTACACACGCACGGTTTCGCAGATGGTGCGACAGCGGTGGCACGACGGTCGGAACCCCGCGTGAAAGAGACGGGCACGGCGAGCGCGACGCCGACGAGCAGCGGTTTTGATCGCGCTTTGTGCGAGCGCGCTGTCGCGCGCGGTCTCGACTACCTGGCCTCGCAACAAGAGGCCGACGGTGCGTGGCGCGGCGATTATGGTGGACCGATGTTTCTTCTGCCGATGTATGTGGCTGCCTGCCACATCGGTGGAAGAAGCATCGAAGCCAAGACCCGCGATCGCATGATCGCCTATCTTTCGGCGACCCAAGATGCCAACGGCAGCTTTGGCCTGCACGCGGAAAGCTCGGGCTGCCTGTTCACAACGGTCCTGTGCTACGTGGCATTTCGCCTGCTCGGGCTTCCCGCCGATGACCAGCGCGTCGCGCGAGCCCGCGCGTTCATCCACGCCAACGGCACCGCGCTCGCGTGCGCAAGCTGGGGCAAGTTCACCCTCGCGCTGCTTAATCTCTACGAATACGACGGACTGCAGCCGGTCTTGCCGGAACTGTGGCTTCTGCCCGAGAGCCTGCCGTTTCATCCCAGCCGCCTCTGGTGCCACTGCCGGCAAGTCTATCTGCCCATGGCGCACCTTTATGGCATGAGGGCACGAATGCCGGCCGACGATCTCACCCACGCTCTCCGGCGCGAACTCTACGATCGTCCCTACGACAGCATCCGCTTCGCCGAGCATCGCGACAGCATTGCTCCGGGCGATGTCTACGCGCCGACGTCCTTTGCGCTCAAGGTCGTCAACCTCGTACTCAGCCGGTTCGAGCGCGTGCATCCGCGCGGGTTGCGCAAGCGCGCGCTCGCACGGCTTTTCGATCACATCGAGTTTGAGGACCGCGCCACCCAGTTCATCCGGATTGGACCGGTCAACGCCGTACTCAACACGCTTGTGCACTTCTTTCAAGCACCGCAAAGTGACGCGACGGACCGCAGTTTCGCCACACTTGCCGGCTATCTGTGCGACGGGCACGACGGCACCAAGATGAATGGCTACAACTCGACCGCGTTGTGGGACACGGCGTTCGCTGCGCAGGCAATCCTGGACACGCCGTTGCGGGAGGCGCATCGCGCGACTTTGCAGCGGGCCCACGGGTTCGTGGTCAACAATCAGGTTCTGGAAAATCTGCCGGACTACCAGCGCTACTACCGGCACCCGTGCCGTGGCGGCTGGCCATTTTCCGATCGCGCGCACGGCTGGCCGATCACTGACTGCACCGCCGAAGGTTTGACCGCTGCGCTGATGTTGCAGGATGCGGGCCTGCCTGCGCTTGCCGAGGATCGCATCCTCGATGCCGTCAAGCTGCTGCTCGGCTGGCAGAATCGCGACGGCGGCTGGGCCACCTATGAAAGACAGCGGGGCGGGCGTTGGCTGGAGCTGCTCAACCCGTCGCATGTGTTCGGCGACATCATGGTCGATCACTCGTATCCCGAGTGCACCGCAGCTTCGCTTTACAGTCTGGCGCTCTGGCGGCGACGATTGGCCGCCCGCTCTGAGCGCAAGAGCAGTGATCGCCTTGAGCGAAAGGTTTCTTCGGCTATCCACCGCGGCGAGCGTTTCTTGCGCAAAAGCCAACGTGCCGATGGAAGCTGGGAAGGATCGTGGGGCGTNNCGACGGAAGCTGGGAGGGATCGTGGGGCGTGTGCTTCACCTATGGCACGTGGTTCGGCGTGCGCGGACTCCGCGCTGCCGGTGCGCAAGACCGCGATCCGGCGTTGCGGCGAGCGTGTGAGTTTCTCTACCATCGCCAGAATGCCGACGGTGGTTGGGGCGAGAGCGGCGCGAGCTGCCGTGAACGGCGCTACATTGCCAGCGCCAGTCACGCAGTCAACACCGCGTGGGCGCTGCTGACCCTCGTCGCCGCGGGCGAAGCACGAGACCCACGCTGCGAGTGTGCGGCCCACTTCCTGGTCACCAGTCAGCTCGACAATGGTGACTGGCCCAGGCAGTCGCTCTCGGGCGTGTTCAACAAGACCGCGCTCATCAACTATGAGAACTACCGGCGCTACTTCCCCATCTGGGCGTTGGCGCGCTTCGCGGCGGCTGCGACGTAAGAGAAGCTAGCTCTTTCGCACAGAGGGCGCAGAAAGCGCAGAGGCGGAGGAGGAGGGAAAGGAAATGAGGCGGCCCGGTAGCCCCGCGGAGTAGAACGAGGTTGGGCGCAATATGGAGCAACGACTCAAATGGGGCGCCAGTCGCCAAGAGACTCCGGGGTGCCGGCGCGCAACCTGGAAACCGCTTGAGCGGCACACAGACTGTACGGCCGTCCTCGAGATGGGCCGCCCACGCGACCCGCGAACAGGCCTTTCAGGCGGCCCGCAGTTTCCCAACAGGCTCCAGCTAGAGCGCCGCGTCCTTTGCCCCGACCGATGCCTCGCCGACGATCACGGGACGAAACTTGTAGCCGTAGACGATGGTGCCTTTGCCGCCATCGTCGCGCAGTTTGCGCGTGACCATCTCAACCGGCATGCCGATCTCAATCTTTTCTCCTTCCACGTCGGTGAGCTGCGCGGCCACCAGCGGCCCCTCGGCCAGCCGGACCAAGGCAACAACATACGGGGCGAACTGTTCAAAGCCCTCGGGCGGGTGGTGCACGGTCGAGTACGAGTAGACCTCGCCCTTGCCACTGAAGGTATAGGGTGTCTTGGCCGGGGCATTGCACTCGGGGCACACGTCACGTGCCGGGAAAATCTTGACGCCACAGTGGTTGCACACTTCGCCCACCAGCGCGTAGCGGTGTCGCTGCAATCTCCAGTTCCTGGCAATCTCCATGAGTGACTTCTTTGCTCCTAGCGGCGATGGCTGTCAAGAGACAAAGCTTCGCCGCGTTGTTACTCCACCACCTCGAGGATAGTGGTGACCACGGTGGCGCCACTGCCGCCGATATTCTGCGCCATGCCGAGGCGTGCATCGCGCACCTGATTGGCACCCGCCTGTTCCCGCAATTGCAGCGCCACCTCAATCACTTGGTAGATTCCGGTGGCACCCACCGGGTGACCGCGCGCCTTGAGCCCGCCCATTGTGGTAACGGGGACCTGCCCGCCGATGGCGATGTCCCCTTGGGTGCCCAGGCGCACGCCGCGACCGCGTTCAGCAAAGCCGCAAGCTTCGAGCGAAAGCACCGACATAATGGTAAACGCGTCGTGCAGCTCGAAGAGATCGATGTCTTTGGGGGTCACCTTGGCTTGGCTGTACGCCTTGCTCGCGCTCAGGGCTGCGCCCTCGAGTCCAAGGAGATCGCGGCGATCGTGCAGGGCGATGGTGTCGGTCGCTGCCGACGAGGCGCGAATGCGCACTGGCCGCGCAGTGAACTGGCGGGCGATCTCGGTGGGGCACAGCACCACCGCGGCGGCGCCGTCGCACACCGGTGAGCTGTCGAGCAGGTTCACCGGATCCGCGATCATCTTGGCCGCGCAAAAATCCTCTACGGTGACCGCATGCGGGAACAATGCATACGGATTGCCGATGGCGTTCTTGTGCGCGTTGATGGCAAACGGCGCGAAGTCTCGGTGGGACACGCCGAATTCATGCATGTAGCGCCGCATGAGCAGCGCATTGAGCGCCACGAACGACAGCCCATTCTGCGCCTCGAAATCTCCGTCGGAGGCCATCGCCAGAGCAGCGGTGACCTGCTCACCCGGTCGATCAGTCATCTTCTCCACGCCCGCCACCACCACGAAATCCGCCAGCTCGCCCGCCACCGCGACATAGCCCAGGCGCAGCGCCGCCGCACCTGAGCCGCAGGCCGCTTCGACCTTGACCGCTTCGACCCCGCGCAACCCCACCCAATCGCTGATCAGCGCTCCCAGGTGCTCCTGTCCATTGAGCGTGCCCGAACACATGTTGCCGACGTAGAGCGCATCGACGCGCTCGACCTGCGCGTCCTTGATGGCGGCCTGAATCGCATCGCCTGCAAGAACCTTGAGGGATTTCTCCCAGTGCTCGCCCACCGGGGTCTGACCTAGTCCAATAATCGATACATCTCGCATTTCAGTCTCGAATAATTCGTCTTGCCGTTCCTGAGTGTCGTGCCGGGGCGCGGCTACTCCATGCGGATCTTTCCCCGATGACGCGCGTAGGTGGCGTAGTCAAGCTCGTGGCGCCGGACAACATAGTCGCGCGTACTCAGGGCGCACTCTCGGCGAGCGGTAATTGCGTCGGTCACACGCAAGTCAAAGGCGTCGCTGCCTGCGCCGCTGCCAAACGACACCATGAGCACCCGCTCGCCCGGCCGGGCCACGTCGAGAACGCTGGTCAGTCCGATCATCGCGGCGCCTGCGTAGGTGTTGCCGATGTCGTTGGCCAGCAGCCCCGCCGTGAGCTGCCCATTCTTGAAGCCCAGCTCGCGACCGGCTTTGCGCGGGAATTTGGTGTTGGGTTGATGGAAGATGACGTGCGCATAGTCGGCAGGTTTGCGTCCAAGCGCTGCCATGATCTCCGACGCGGCGGCGAGCACGTGGCGAAAGTAGCCGGGCTCGCCGGTGAAGCGCCCGGCGTGGGCCGGATAATGCTCGTGTTGGCGGCGCCAGAAATCTGCGGTGTCAGTCACATACGAGGTCGAGCCCTCGAGCACCGCGACCGATTCATCGGCCGGCCCAATCAGAAACGCGGCGCCGCCCGCCCCGGCGGTGTACTCGAGCGCGTCTTTCGGTCGTCCTTGCGCCGTGTCCATNNGAGCGCCAACGCGTAGTCCGCCATGCCCGAGCCGACCATGCCCAGGGCGGCCTGCATCGCCTCGGTGCCCGCCTTGCACGCGAACTGCCAGTCGGCAGCCAGGGTGTGCGGCACGGCACCGATGGCTTCCGCGACGATCGTGCTGGTCGGTTTGACCGCGTAGGGATGACTCTCGCTGCCCACCCACACCGCACGGATACGCGATGGATCGATCGCGGCGCGCTTGAGCGCGTTGCGCGCGGCCTCCAGGGACATCGTCGCCACGTCCTCGTCGAGACCGGGCACCGACTTCTCTTTGACCGGCGGCGTGCATCCCTGCGCGCCTTCCCACATGCGGCTGATTTCAGTTCCGCACAGGCGATAGCGGGGCACGTAGGCGCCATAGCCGACAATGCCGACGTCCCGCTGCGGTTTCATGATTTCTATATGTGGCGTTTCCACCTTGTCACGTCCCAAGCCCAGACTGTAGCAGGTTGCAGGCGGCCGCGGGACGCACGCATAGATCGAGCGCCCCTTCCAGTTCCGCCAGATCTATTTGCGTGTCGCGGCAGGGCCCGTTCGGCCGCGTATTCGTGATACCTAGGACCGATAGCTTGTGACGGACGTCACGGATTCCGCTCAGGAGATCGCGTTCGCAGGCCACACCAATCACCACGCTCGGCCGCTTTTCCCGGATGCGCTGGCGCGCTTGCTCGCCCCCGGCAACGATTGCCACCTCGACGCCGCGCGTGCTCGCCAGGGTTCGCGCCTGGTCGAGCTGCTCCTTGCGCAGGCAACGCGGTAGGAGAATTAGCACCCGCTGCGACGCGATGCCCTGCGGGGCCAGTCGCACGAGAGCATTGTTGGTGCGGATGAAGGCGTGCGCCAAACGATCCTTGTTGATCGACAAGACGCGGCCCAACCAGAAAACCCGACGCTCGACCATGGCGAGGATCCGACGGGCGAGCGACGATGCGCGCGCACTGCGCGGCCAGCCGGTGAGCAGCATGAGCGCCACCAGCGCGAGCGCCACGCTGAGTGCCGCAAGTAGGAATCCCAAGACAACGAGCAAGACGGTGGGGGCCGCCACATGCCACTCGGCAAGGCGCGGCGTCACCAGGTACCACGACGCCAGACTCGCCGCCACCGTGACGACAAGAAAACCCACGATGAGCGCGAAGAAGAGACGCTTGGGCGCCGTCGCGTCGGGTGTGGCGTGGCCATCCCAATCGCGCCACTCGTCGCCCAGTTTCGGGCTCCGTTCCCCGTCGGGGGAGTTCGCTTCTGCATGCACGGCGCCGAAACCCTAGCAAGAAACGCACCTTGCGCAACTATGCCGCCGGCGTCGCTGTGGCATCCCCAATCGGCGAAATATCAAGGGGGATAGCCGGAAGCGCGCACATCCCCATGGAAGTAGCCGCCCTTGGCGGTGGGCGCCTCCGCACAGTGGTGCAGAATCGCACGCGCGCGGCTACGAGCCGCAAGATCTCCATCCGCGCCTTGGCTCGTGGTTACCAGGGCAGATAGTCAGGGCCGTACACCATGCGGCCGCCGAAGTCAGCCGCCAGCAAGACCAGGCCGGTGGCCGCGAATACCAACGACAGATAGACAACGCGCCACCATCCCTGCAGACGGTCCCGTCGCAAGAGGCGCAGGACAAACGCCGTCAAGACCAGACCAGCCATCGCGAAGTTGAGCGTCCGGTGGGTAACCAGCAGGGAGTGCACGGCCACATCTGACGGCATGTGGGCCGCGCGCAACAGGCCGGTTGCGGCCGTGGGCAGAAGGCTGAGCAACGTCCCGCCCAGAACGAAGATGCCCGCGCGCTGCCACGCCGCGCGTTTCAAGATGAGGCCGACGAAGTCGACCAGTGCCAGGCCCACCAGCCACGCGATGGGGAAATGCACTAGCGCCGGGTGCAACCGGCCCATGAGATCGAAAAGCCCCGACGACTTGCCCTCAACTTCGCCCGGGGTCACGGTCTGCACCTCGCCTATCTGTTCCACCGCGGGCGCCGGGTCCACCGCCCAGACAGCCGTTGCGAAAGACAACGCGAGCGCCGACGACGCCAGGCCAGCCAAAAGCACAAAGATTGCCAAGCGTCGCATGGTCTGCCTACAGGGTCACGATGACCTGCTCGCCTGCCAGCTCCGCGAGGTAGCTCGCCAGTGGCCGCGACGCGGGCCCGTGCACCACCTGCCCGTTTAGATCGAACTGCGAACCGTGGCAGGGGCACTTGATCTTCTTCTCGCCCGGGTTGTATGCGACCACGCACTCTCGGTGGGTGCAGACGGGGTTTAAGGCGCGCACGCTGGTGGCGCCATCGCGGACAAGCAGAACCAGCCTGCCCTTGAGCTTGAGCACGACTGAGCCGCCCACGGACTTCAGCACCTCCAGCTTGGCCAATGGGATGGCGACCTTGCCCCCTTCGGAGCTCGCCGCAATCGTGGGCAGCGCCAGCAGTGTGCCCAGGCTCAGTCCCGAACCCAAAAGGAAATGGCGACGGCCGAATGTCGAATTGGGCATGGTGAACTCCTTGACGGTCACAAATTGAATTCGCGCGTAATAGTGAAGCCCACAATGAGGTCGTGGACGCCGCGGTCGGTGTTGGCCACCAGGCCATCGGCGGTGATGTACTGCGAATTGCTCATGATGAGTGCGAAGGTGTGGCGGTTGGAGATGATCTTGAAGGCCGTGGACAAGACTGGGTATTTCGCGTGATAGCCAGCCACATTGAAAGAAGCCTCAGCGTCCCAGGCCAGGAAGGTCTGCAACCGCACCTCCAGAGCCACCGGGATGGCCAGCGCGTAGGCCTGACCGCTGGGGCGTTGCAGATTCTTGTCCAAGCGGTTTTCGTTGGTGGCGTTCGAGTGATAGTACAGTCCACTCGACAGCCAAAGATACTCGCGCAGTGAGCGGCTGACGATGAGCTGGGCGAAGCCACCGCCCGAGTCCGGCCTTTGCGCTTCTGAATACCAGGTTGCCCCGGCTCGTGCCGCCACGTCGACGAAGTGGCGTTCGGCGTGCAGCGCCCAGTACTTGACGTCGAATTGGTACGTGTCGTACTGGTCGGGACCGTTGCTCAAGCGCTGCGCGCCCACTTCCAGGTTGTCCAGGATGCCGTAGCGAAGCGATAGCCCGATCTTGAGGCTGCCCGCATCGAAGCCGACCCAGTCCTGAAAGGAATTGGTCTGGAAGGGCTGCCAGGTGCGGTGATCAACCAGAAAATTGAGCGCCCGAGCCCGTGTCGTGCGGGCGTTCATGACGTTGACCGCGCGTTCAATGCGCGGGTAGTTCTCCGGGTCGAGCCAGAGGTTGAAGACCTGCGGGTTGTCGATCTGCTCAACGGTCGTCTTGGGCGGCTCTTGCTTGTTAGCCGTCATGGGGGGCTGAGCCCCCTGCGGGTTGTCGATCTGCTCGATGCTCGCCTCGGCAGGAGTTGCCGGAGAAGAGACTTCCTGCGCCCGGGCCGCGCCGCACGTAAAGAGCGACAGCCCAGCCGCAACAACACCAACCTGTAGCGCTGCCACCGGAACGTGTTTGCGTTGAAAACTCATCGTAGATCCTCCCTGCCGTCGACAGTCAGGCTGCGTCACCAAGAATATTTGCGCAGTTTGATGCCGCAGCCATGTCGCGCGTGCCGCGACCACCCAGATGTATTGGAGGAACTCTTGCAAGAAGCGAGCATCTAACAAGACAGCAAAGAGATGGCTCACCTAGACGGTTTGTCTTCTAGCTGAGCGGCGTGCGGATGCGCGCAAGTCCTGGTGGGGTCGTCCAAGGAGGAGGAGCGTGGAATATCTAGCTATTGCGTTGGGCTCGTTGCTTCTGTTTGCAACGATCTGGGATCACTTTCGGCTGCGTCGCTCCCTGTTCGAGCAACGAGCCGCTGCCCGCTGGTTGGCGCGTGTTCGCGGGTGGAGCTTTGCTGGCAAGCCCTTGCCTTCCATAACTGTGGTACGTCCCGTGCGAGGACTCGACGTGGATGCGGCCAAGAATCTGGCCGCGGCGCTGGACAACGACTACCCGGGCGAGGTCGAGACCATCTTCGTTTTCGACGACGACCTCGATCCCGCTTTTGCGACGGTTCGCCAGGCGATAGCCGACCACGTGGCCGCCGGCGGGCGTGGCACGGCCATGCTCATGGTGGCAGGAGCGCCGCCCGCGACCATGACGGGAAAACTACACGCGATGATCGCCGGGCTGGAACGAGCCACCGGTGAGTTGGTGGCCTTCGGAGACTCGGATACCCGCCCGCATCCCTATTCGCTGCGACTGGCAGTCGAAAAGCTGCTCACCACCGACCGAGCCGGCTCGGTGTTCGTACCGGTGGTAGCCGCAGAAGCCTCGCAAACCGCGGGCGACGTTGGGGCCACTCTCATGCTCAACGGACTCTATGGACCAGCGGTAGCCGACACCGTCCGCAGGACTGGGGACATGCCTTTCATCATGGGACAGCTTATGGTCTTTCGGCGCGAGACGCTCAAGAGCCTGCATGACCTACGCAGCGTGCGCGGCGAATTGGTTGACGACATGCGAATCGGGATGGATGTGGTGGCAGCTGGGCTGCGCAACGTCGTCTCGCAGGACACGCTCCCTGTGGTGATTCGTGGACTCGGACTGCTGGAATTCGCCCGCATGTTCCGCCGGTGGCTGATCTTTTCACGCTCAGGCTTGCCTGCCTGGTCGTTCAAGCTTCCGCTGTGGCTACGTGGTGCCGAGTTCTGGCTGGGATTCCTTATGGCCTTACTCGCTTTGCTCAATCGCCAATACCTCATTGCGATCCCCGCCGCAGCCACAGTGGTCGCGGTGAGTGTGAGTATGGTGCGTCTGCACCGCGCTTTGGGTGGCGCGGCCATCGGCTGGCGCCATGCCTGGGTGCCCGCCGCGATCTTGTTGCTGAGTCCGCTGGTTCTGGCAAGCGCGATTGTCAAGCCGGAAGTGGCGTGGCGAGGACGCACCTACCAGCTCGATGCGAGTTCCAAGTTACACCGCAGGGAACCCGCGCACGCGCACCGGACATGACTGCGGATCGAAAGAGGGAAAGTCATGAAGAATGAAAGGGCGTTTTCGAATCGGAAGAGGTGGCTGTGGGGTACGCTGGCTGGGCTGAGTGCGCTTGCGTTCTCTGCCTGTGCCCACAGTGATCAACGACCACCTGTGGCTGGGGGGTGGGCACCCCATGGATTTGGCCAGGCCCTGGTGGGCGAAAATGCAGGAGTGCGTCTGCGGGCGAGGCTGCACGCTTGGAACGGGGATCCACCGACGCTGTCGCGATACGTATTGCCCGTCTGGATACAAATTGAGAACCACAGCGGCAGGGCGCTGTGGCTGCGCTACGACGCCTTTCGCGTGGAGGATCCAAATGACAGCCAGGCAACGCTGAGCGCGCTCTCACCCTTTGCAGTGAAAGGCAAGGCCATCATCCCGGTCTCGGCCGTGCCTCCCGAGTTTGGTGTTGAGGATACATGGATGGGGACATGGCTCGAGCCAGGTGTCGACGACTCTCTGGCCAACATGCACTGGCAGGAAAGCCTTCCCACCAGAGAGATGCTCCGCCGGGCGATCCGGGAGGGTGTCGTTGCTGACGGAAGGAAGGTGGCGGGCTTCGTCTATCTTCCGAGGACAAACCAAGATCCCGCGGCTCTCACCCTCAGTGCCGATTTAGTCGACGCGCTGACCAAGCAGTCCTTCGGCCGAATCGAAATCCCGCTAGCGATTGTCTTGGACTAGCCCGGTCTGTGTCAGTTGACAATGTTGATGGTTCCGGCCATCGCAGCGTGATTGACACAATCATAGAAGAGGGTGTCGGGAGCGCTGCTGGGGACGATGAATACTACATCGCCTGAGTTGGTTCCATTCCCGGTAACCCCGGTGTCGTAGGCGTTGCCTGTCCCGGTCGATTTTACGGTTTTGATGTAGAAGGCATGAATTGAGGGGGCAGTGACGGCGAAGGTGTAGGTACTTCCGCGACACAAAGTCAGCGTGGGATTTGCCACCCCATCGATCAACCAGGCCGTCATTCCACTGTTCGTCACCGTCAGGGTGCCTGGCGCGTGGCAGGCAGGGCCAGCATCCGCATGGGTGGATCCGCCGGTAGCGGTCACGCCGCCAGTCGTCGTCACGCCTCCGGTCGCCGTTGTTCCGCCGGCCGTTGTCACTCCGCCGGAGGTTGTCACTCCGCCGGAGGTTGTCACGCCGCCGGTGGTTGTCACCCCGCCGGTAGTTGTTACCCCGCCTGTGGTTGTCACTCCGCCGGAGGTTGTCACCCCGCCGGAGGTTGTCACGCCGCCGGTCTCTATTGCGCCACCGCTCTCAGAAACGCCTCCGGTCTCCGAGCTTCCACCCGTGCCAGAGCTGTTCGTGCTGTTTGAACATCCGGCCAACGTCATCACTCCAATGGCCAACACCCGAATTGCCCGCAGATCGATCATGGTATTCCTCCCGCAAGAGACTGTTTTCGGACGTTCCTGTTCATCGTTGTCGTCTTCATGCTCTTTCCTGGGTTGCCGCTGCGCCTGTTCGGACGTCCGGTATTTGTGGCAGTTCGATGCTCTAGGTCACCCGGAGGTGGCAGGGCAGCGGGACCGGATTGAGCAAATCCCGCGCCTTCTTGCCTGGGTACTCAACGAATTCGCCGGCGGCAAACACGCCGGCAAGCGCAGTTTGCATCGGTAGCGTGCACCGCTTGCGCGTTTCTACTTTCTACTTGCCGGTCGCAGCCAGGGCATCGAGTGCGGCAAGCACTTCGTGGCTGTGCGCGGCGGGCTTCACATCGGCAAACACTCGCGC
>PMJE01000413.1 GCA_003157315.1 Myxococcales bacterium
CACGGTTTGCAGCTCGCGCGCGCGCGGGATCCCCGACAGAGCAAGCGAATCGAGCACCGCCAAGGCCTCGGTCTCGCGCCCCCGTGCCAGATAGATCTCGGCGCGCAGCATGCGAGTCTCCAGGCGCATATGTCCGTTGGGATAGCGCTGCTCATGTGCGTCGAGTAGCGCGAGCGCGGCGCTGGCATTGTGGGCGCGGTGCCAGGGCTCAATTACCGAGGCGAGCGAGTGACTCTCGGCTACGATGGGACTCTCTTGCTTGGCGACGGACACAGTTGGGGCGGGTGCCTCCTCCAGCCGGGATATTTCACGCGAGGTGACCGGAGCGCGCAGAGCCAGCGCAAGCGGGCGGGCGTTTGCCTGATGCGCAGGCGGGACAGGTGAGGTAGGTAGTTCGGCCTTCAGGGCCGGCATTGTCTCGAAGACCGCAGGAGGATTGGAGGCCGGTTCGGCGCTGGGTGCGAGGGGCACAGCCGGTCCGGACGATTCAGTGGCAGACCGTTCTTCTGCGGGCGACTTCAGCTTGGCGGGTCGGTGGCGTTTCTCGGGTTTGCTCGCCGCGGTTGTCGGAACTGATGGTGGCGTAAATAGACCCCCTATGAAAGGCAGCGAGCGCAGCCCGCGCTCGGCCACCGCAAGCGTCGCACTGGCAGCTAGCACGAGCGCAAGCGCAGCCAAGGCTGGCCAAAGCGCCGTGCGCCGCGAACGGGCTTTTCGCTCGTGCAGGCGTCGCTCGATGCGCTCGACCTGGGACGGAGCAAGGCCGCGCATGTCGCGCGCCCGACGCAAAAAGCTCAGTCCTTGTTGCAGAAGCTCTGAATCCACGCCGTGCGGCTCACTATCGGCTGGCATTTTCGCACCTCGGTGAAGTGACGTTGGCAGGGAAAGTGGGGAATTCCCGCTGATAGACTTGCAGAAAGCGCGTTCGCGCTCTGTGCCGGCGCAGACGCGCATTGGCGGCCTTGATGCCCAGCAATGCGGCGACCTCGTACGCTGCCAGCTCTTCCAGCTCAAACAGAATCAGGATGCGCCGGTCGCCCTCGGACAGTCGGTCGAGCACCCGGTAGACGTCCCTTGCCGCCTGGTTTTGTTCAAGCAAGCGCAGGGGATCCGGGCCGGCCGCTGCGAGCCGCCCAGCCGTTGCACCAGCAGAACCTGACAGCCAGCGCCACCAGCGCTCTTTGCGACGGCGGTGGCGTACCACCTTGTCGGTTATGCCGAACAGCCAAGTGGACAGGCTCGAGTCGCCGCGGAAGCTGGAAAGACGCCGGCAGGCAACTGCGAACACCTCGTGCACGGTGTCTTCCAGATCGAGGGCCGGCCCACCCAGGCGCGCTGCCCAACGCGCCACCTGATGCACATGCATCCGGTAGATGGTTCCCGCATCAAGCGAGATCTCGGGATTGCTCACGTCGCCCTATCTAGTGACGCCTGGGCGCAGAACATTTCACCTTGTACCGAAAAGAAATGCCAGCCCGGCGCCTGCGCTGACGTTCCAACGCGAAAGCGTGAGGATGGTCTGCGGACGATCATCGAGGGTGAGGCTCTCCTGGCGCAGGTCGTAGCTCACGCCCGCGAACAGGAAGGGCGCAACGCGGCCCCATGCGATTCCGAGGCGCGCGCGCAGGTCTGCCGCCGCTCCCCAGGCGGTCGCGCTTCGCCCGGTCGCGAGTTGCTTGCCGTTGAGGGTGAGCAGGGTTAGCTCGGGAAACAGCCCGATATCGCCGAAAACCCGGCCCCAGTTTCGCTGCACGCCGGCCCCGACGCCCAGGCGAAAGCTTCGGTAGCCCGCCAACCCTGGGCCCAGCGTCCGCTCGCGCTCTCCCGTGGCCTCGAAGACCGCGGCCAGGGCCAGTGCGCCAGTCGGCCGATAGCCCACCAGAATGCCGGCGCCAAATGTGCCCGCGTCTCCGTCGTGTGTGCCGAATCCCAGGCCTGCGATCTCACCGCGTGGGCCCCGCCTCGCTTGCTTGGCCGCAACCGCCTTGGTCTCGCCCGCGGCTTCTGGCTGAGCTCTTGTACCTGACGGGGCTGCCTTCGCGTCGTCTGGTGGGATCGCTGGCGGAGCCGATTCGACCTTTGCCGCGGACGAGGCTACTTTCGCCTCGGGTAGCTTTGCGGCGTCTGCCTGCGCCACCTCACCTTGCTCGCGCAGGTTGGTTAGCCTCGGGACTTGGGGGTTCTTGTCTGCTTTCTCCACCTCGCCCCGATCACGCGAAACCAGGCTGGCTCGGCTCGTGGAATCCGCGGCTTTTGCGCGCGGTCGTGCTGGCGCAGTGGGGTTTGAAGCTGCGCGCTTGGTGTCCTGGTCTTCGATCATGGGCGCGGTGGTCCACTCTCCCACCCAGGCCGCGATGAACACTGCGGCCACGGTCGCGCGCTCGTGGCAAGCCTCAGGCGCCGCGATTTCTCGAGTCCCCAGTATGGAGCCATCTGGGCCGCGCAAGACGACATGCATCTTCGTGTCTTTGATGGTGATCTCCGGCGAGCCCAAGGCAGCCAGGGCAGCGGCAGCGTCCAGCCGGTCTAGCTCTGCGGCGATGGCGTCTCCGCTGGGGCAGGTCGTGCCTCTTGGCAACACGATGACCGCCCCGGCCCAAAGCAGGCAAGCTATTGGTGCCCACATGCCTTCACACTATCGTCGATCTTGGGCAGGGAGGCGAGAACCACGAAGTGCTAGCCGAAGACGAAGGCACCGTAGCCCACAACCTCGTCGCGTGGGCCGGCCGTGTCGCCGGAATTGCGTAGGTCGAGCGTGGTGGCGGAAAGGCCTTTGTCTGCGGCGATCTGCAGAAGCGCATTGACCGGCGTGGCACCGCAGGCTTGCTCGAGATCGACCGCGCCAGCAACCCGCGCCTCGATGGCTTCGGCGGTCTCATGGTCGAGGCGACGGGCGGTCGCATAGTCGTGGTAGTGGGAAAGGTCTGAGCTGACCACAATGACGGTCTCCGGCCCGCCCCACAGGCGCGCAAGGATCGCGGCCACGCTGGCGTAGTCTTGGTCGCCAGCCAGAAGCGGCACTACGCGCGCGCCGGGGAAAACCCGCTGCACAAAGGGCAGGTGCACCTCCAGGCTGTGCTCGCGTGCGTGAGCGATGTCATTTTCCTGAATCAGCCCGTCCTTGAGCAGAGCCTCAATCGCGTCGCGATCCACCAGCAGCTCGCCGAGAGGTGTCGCGAAAGCTGCGGCAGCGCTGCACGCCACGCCGGCAAACGGCACACGATGCGACGGCCCCACCAAGATCACCCGCTCGATGCCCTGGGCGTGGCCAACGAAGCCGCCGTACGCGCTGCCCGCAATGGGCCCGGAATATTGGTAGCCCGCATGCGGCGCGATGACTGCCTTTGCATTGGCAGCCTGGGTCGCAGGCCGTGCGTCAGCCAGATAGGCCTCGACTGCTGCAGTCAATCGCTTCGCTTCCCCAGGATAGAACATTCCAGCTACTGCGGCAGGACGCGTCCCCATGACCTATACTCTACTGCGTATTTCCCGCGAGGAAACCAGAGTTGAGCATGTCCGCGAAAGTACCGCACGATTCGGGCCAGCATCCTGGGCCAGTCGCAACCCGGTACTTTCGCCGCGACGGGGCGGACCACGTGGTTTGCGAGCTGTGCCCGCGCTTCTGCCGCCTGGGCGAGGGGCAGCGCGGCCTGTGTTTCGTGCGCGCCTGCCAGGGTGGGCAAGTGGTGCTCACTTGCTACGGTCGCTCGACGGGATTCTGCGTGGATCCCATCGAAAAAAAGCCGCTCTATCATTTTCTGCCTGGCACGCCGGTGCTTTCCTTCGGCACCGCCGGCTGCAACTTGGCGTGCAAGTTCTGCCAGAATTGGGAGAGCACCCGCTCGCGCGAAGTGGAGAGCATGTCCGCCGCCGCCTCGCCTCGCGAGATCGCCGAGGCGGCACAGCGGCGCGGTTGTCCCAGCGTGGCCATGACCTACAAC
>PMJE01000628.1 GCA_003157315.1 Myxococcales bacterium
CAAGAGGTCCTGATGTGCGTGGAACAGGGGCGCACGCTCAGCGACGAGAAGCGCATGCATCACGACACCGACGCGTACTACCTGAAGTCGCCCTCGGAGATGGCGATGCATTTTCGCGACGTGCCGCAGGCGCTGGAGAGCGCGGCCAGCATAGCCGAATCGTGCAACGTGACCTTCGACCTCGACCAGACCCACCTGCCGCGCTTCCAGGTGCCCGAGGGCTACCATGCCGAAAGCTATCTGGCCGAGCTGGCGCAAAAGGGGCTGGAGAAGCGCCTGCAGGCGATGCACGCGCGCGGCCTGCAGGTGGACCCGGATCAGTACCGTGCCCGCCTGGCGCTCGAACTGGGCGTCATCCAGAAGATGGCGTTTTCCGGCTATTTTCTCATCGTCTGGGATTTCATCCGTTTTGCCAAGGAGCACGGAATTCCCGTCGGGCCGGGGCGCGGCTCAGGCGCCGGCTCGCTGGTGGCGTATTCGGTGTGCATCACCGACATCGATCCCATCGTCAACAAGCTGCTGTTCGAGCGCTTCCTCAACTCGGAACGCGTGTCCATGCCGGACTTCGACGTGGACTTCTGCATGAACCGGCGCGACGAGGTGATCAGGTACGTCACCGAGAAGTACGGCAAGAACAACGTGGGTCAGATCGTGACCATGCACCAGATGAAGGCGCGCAGCTGCATCCGCGACGTGGGCCGCGCCATGGGCTTGCCGGTTTCCGAGCAAAACCGCGTCGCCACCCTGATCCCGGAGCCGGTGCAGGGCAAGTCGCCGCCCATCAAGGAGGCGATCGAAAAGGAACCACGCCTCAAAGCGCTGTACGAGGGTGAGCACCGAGAATTGCTCGATATCGCGATGAAGCTGGAGGGGCTGAACCGCCACGCCGGCATCCACGCCGCGGGTGTGGTGATTGGCGAGAAGCCCTTGTGGGAGTACGTGCCTTGCTTCCGCCCCGAGGAAGGCGTGATCGCCACCCAGTTCGACATGAACGACGTGGCCAAGGTGGGTCTGGTCAAGTTCGACTTTCTCGGGCTCAAGACCCTGACCGTGATCCAGACCGCAGTTGCGCTGGCCGATGCCGACCGCAAGGCGCGCGGCGAAGCGCCGCTCGACATGGCCGCGATTCCTCTCGACGACGTGGATGTCTACAAGATGATCTCCGCCGCTGACGTGACCGGCGTGTTCCAGCTCGAGTCGTCGGGTTTTCGCGACCTGCTCAAGAAGCTGAAGCCCGACTGCTTCGAAGACATCGTGGCTGCGGGCGCGCTGTACCGGCCCGGCCCCATCGAGGGCGGCATGGTGGACGACTTCGTCGAGCGCAAGCACGGGCGCAAGAAGGTCGAGTATCCGCACCCGGTGCTGCAGCCCATCCTGAAAGACACCTACGGGGTCATCGTGTACCAGGAGCAGGTCATGCAGATCTCGTCGGCCATGGCGGGATATTCGTTGGGCCAGGCCGACCTGCTCCGTCGCGCCATGGGCAAGAAGAAGGCCGAAGCCATGGCTGGGGAGAAGGCGTGCTTCTTGGCTGGTGCCGCGGCCAAAAACATCGATGCCAAGATCGCCGAGGGCGTGTTCGAGCTGATGGAGAAGTTCGCGGGCTACGGCTTCAACCGCAGCCATTCGGCGGCGTACGGCCTGCTCACCTACCAGACCGCGTACCTCAAGTATTACTATCCGGTGGAGTTCTTCGCCGGCCTGCTCACCTGTGGCAAGGACAAAACCGACGAGGTGGTGAAGTTCATCGCCGAGGCGCGCGCGCAGGGGATCAGCGTCCTGCGCCCTGACATCAACGAATCGGGCGCAGATTTCACGGTCGTGCCCGAGGAGAAAATCGACGAGGAGACGCCCAAACGGGGCAAGAAGAAGGCCACCGAAGCAAAGAAGCGGGCGGCGCNNGGCGTGGGTGAGGGCGCGGTCGAGACCATCACCGAGGCGCGCAGAGGCGGCGGTCCCTTCCTGTCGGTAACCGACTTCTGCCTGCGCGTGGATACCCGCAAGGTCAACCGCAAGGTGCTGGAGGCGCTGATCAAGGCCGGCGCTTTCGATGGCATCGCGGCGCAGAAGCAGGTCAGCCGGGCCAAGCTGTTTTCGGCGGTGGCAGCGGCGCAGGAGAGTGCGGCTGCGGCCCAGAAGGAACGCGACACTGGGCAGACCTCGCTGCTCGGGCTTTTCGCCGGCGGCACTGCCGCTGCGCCTCCGCCCAACCAGGATGTGTTTGGCGAGGGAGAGGAATGGACACCCAAGCAGGTGCTCGCCTTTGAAAAGGAGAGCCTGGGCTTTTACATCAGTGGTCACCCTTTGGACCGCTTTGGCGGCGAACTGAAACGATTTGCCAATGCCATTACCACTAATTGCACTGAACGGGGCCCACGCGCCGAGGTCATTTTGGGCGGGGTAGTGGCCGAGTACCAGGAGCGGGTCATCAAGAACGGCACCGGCAAGTACGCCTTTTTCAAATTGGAAGACCAGTTTGGCACAATCGAGTTTCACGTGGCTTCGGCCAAACTCAATGACTATCGCGACGTGCTGACCAGCGGCGAGCCGCTATTGATCACCGGCACGGTCGACGCGCCCTTTGGCGAAGGCGAGAGCGCGCGCGAGCGGCTGCGTTTCATGGACGCCAAGCTGCTGACTTCGATCCGCGCCGAACGCAGCAATTTGATGGAAATCCGCCTCAATGCCGACTTGGTGACTGATGATCAAATGGCGACGCTACACAAGCTGTTGCGCCAATTCCCCGGGACCTGCCACACGCGACTGCGCCTGGAAATACCCCAGCGCAGTGAGACGGTTCTCGACCTAGGCGACGACTTCAAAGTCGCCGCGGCCGACGAGCTGCTGGCCAAGCTGGAACAGGTGTTCGGCGAGCGGGTCGCGGTGCTGCGGTAGGGGAGAGGGCGGGCGAGAAGGACGGGCGTCGTGACTGGCGCCTCGGCGGGGTGCA